>NZ_JBNJOH010000036.1:0-43071 GCF_050113735.1 Vibrio sp. TRT 2004
GTGGCGAGTGGCGAGTGGCGAGTGGCGAGTGGCGAGTGGCGAGTGGCGAGTGGCGAGTGGCGAGTGGCGAGTGGCGAGTGGCGAAAAATTTTATGGAGGCGACAGCTCATGTCAACTGATTTAATGCGACAGTAACTCTTCGAAGCTCAAAGCTCGAAGCTCGAAGCTCGAAGCTCGAAACTCGAAACTCGAAACTCGAAACTCGCAGCTCAATGCTTATTTCTGAATCAGTGAGACAGTCATAATACGTTATGACATTGCTATAGAGCTGGACACTAATCACCGCCAATCATCCAAAGGAATCACCTGCGCAGTAGGTTGATTATCTAGGTCTGTCACATCACCATCGAGCGCATCTTGAAACTTGACCATTTGCGAGACAAGTTCGCGCATCAGCACGACATTGGCATGGTTGGGATTTTTACAGCTACCGACAACACGATCGATATGGCTTTGTTGCGCCCACAAACGATCCTGCATCTCTTTCGAGGCAGACAAAATCATTTCCTCACACATGTCGTGCTTGAACTGAGTAAATGCTTCGGGATTATTTTGTGCGAGTGCCATCAATTCATCAAAAGAGGGCAAGGTTTGATTAATTAGTGGTGAACTCATAATAGCTCCCTTACACGCAAAGCCTGTGGTTAACGACCTATCCTAAAGATAGGTCAATGCAGGGGAAATCGCGTACTACGAAAACTATCAATCTCAAAATCAAGACAGTTCAATATGCATCTAAACACAAAGATTCTGAAGAAAAGAGACTCGCTACACAATGGAATATACGCAGCGACGTTGACCTTGAATGATATGTTCGGAGCGTTCAATAGAGACATCTTTACCTAGCAAACTCTGAAAAACATTCAGTTCTGACTGGCATAAACTTGGGCAACGTGTCGCCGCTTTACAGATAGGACAATGATTTTCTATTAACAAATAACCTTGTGGAGTTTGCTCAAGCTCAGCCATGTAGCCTTCTTGCTTTCTCAGCTCCACCAACTTAGTCAGTTTAGAGAGCACGTCAGGGCAATGGCTTAATTCAGCTTGATAATTGGCTAATGTCTTTGCTTCCCTTTCATTGGCGACTTTCTGTACCCCTTCGGCACCAAACAGTGTTTCTACCGCCTCTATGACTTGAATAGTCAGCTCGCTGTGGCGGTCAGCAAATTGAGCATGCCCTTTTGGCGTTAGAGACCAGTGTCGGGTTGGACGCCCGACTTTTACTTTCAGATCCTCAAAAGACAAAAAACCCTCTTTTTGTAGGCTTTGCAGGTGTTGACGAGCTCCCATGGTGGTCATGTTAAGTTGCTCAGCAAGCTGCTTAGCCGTGACTGCTCCATCTTTTTTAATTGTCTGTAGAATTAAATCAACACTTTTCATGCTTGCTCCCTCAACCGCAAAAATATTATGGAGCAACCAATTAATAAAGCAAATGCTTTACAGGACTAACTCGGAGGTTACGGCACATACTGCATTGGGATAAGTTTTTTGCTTCGGCTGTATCGTTCGAATAAGTTTCTCAGCGTGTTTGGCAGTGCTGATAAATCCACCGCCTTAAAGCCATGCTGACCATAAAACGACTCAAGATGTTGATAAGCGAAGCAATAGTCCTGATTGGCCAACACCTGCTGCTCACAATAGTTCATTAAGTGATGCCCTAACCCCTTTGCTCTCAAATCTGGAATCACTAACATACCTGTCAACAATCGACACTCTTCTATCTGACGAAAGCGAACCACCGCGACAATTTGCTGATCGATATACCCCGCGAGTATCAATTCATCTTTTTTGGCTTTCCCTGATGGGTAATAAGATTTATATAAGCGAGCTACGAGCGGCAGTTTAATCGGATCTAATACTTCTATATGCAGAGGGCTCATTATCACCAAGCTTCAATTTGAGGTAGAATGCTGGCAGTTTAGATTACTCAACGAAACCAATGCAAATTACAGCTAACGCCGACCTCCACCCTTACCATACTTTCTCTATCTCACAGCAGTGTGACTTCCTTGTTGAGGTGAACTCTACTGAAGAGATAAAGCAGGTTTATCAAAACCCGCAATGGAAACAGCTACCCAAGTTGATGCTAGGTAAAGGCAGCAATATGCTTTTTACCGAACCTTATCATGGTGTAGTGATACTCAATAGAATTGTCGGCAAACAAGTAACTGAGTCTGCAACGCATTGGCATCTGCATATTGCTGGTGGAGAAGATTGGCCATCACTTGTTGAATGGTCAGTCAATCATGGCTATGCAGGATTGGAGAATCTTGCTCTTATTCCTGGTTGTGCTGGCAGTGCTCCAATCCAAAATATCGGAGCCTATGGTGTTGAACTGAAAGATGTGTGTGAATATGTCGATATCCTTTGCCTCGATAGCTTTAGTATTCAGCGTCTCACTAATGAGGAGTGCAATTTTGGTTATCGAGATTCAATATTCAAGCATCAGTTGCATGGTAAAGCAGTCATTGTTGCGCTAGGGCTAAAGTTAGCCAAACGATGGCAACCTCAAATTGAGTATGGCCCGCTAAAATCCCTCGAAGCAAATACTCCAACCGCTCAAGATATCTTTGAGCGTGTGTGCCAGATTCGTATGGAGAAACTTCCAGACCCAAACGTGACAGGTAACGCGGGGAGCTTTTTCAAGAACCCGGTGATCCCTCAATCACATTTTGAACTCCTCAAACAGCAGTTCCCAGACATCGTTGCCTACCCTGCTGACGGCGGGATGAAAATCGCAGCCGGATGGTTGATTGATCAATGTAAGCTTAAAGGCATCAGGATAGGCGGTGCACAAGTACACCCTATGCAGGCTCTAGTGTTAGTCAATAAAGACAACGCAACAGCGTCTGATGTTATTCAGTTGGCAGCTAAAGTTCGCTCTGAAGTGCTTAATCGCTATCAAATTGAGCTTGAACACGAAGTAAGATTTATGGGCTCGCAACAAGAAACCAATCTGCAAGAGATTTTGGAGAAAGCACAATGAAAGAGCATTCGGTCAAGTTATCGATTCTAAAAACACTCTCTCAAGGTGGCTTTCACTCCGGCGAAGAGCTAGGTGAACAACTTGGCGTTTCTCGCGCTGCGATTAGTAAGCACATTAAAGGTATTCAAGATTGGGGGGTTGATATTTTTCGGGTCCAGGGCAAAGGCTACCAGCTAGCTAAGCCAATGCAGCTTTTAGATCAGGATGTTTTAAATCAGGCTCTTGCTACCCCAGTAGAACTGATTCCAATCATTGATTCGACCAACCAATATCTTCTCGACCGCACTGACCGCCTTGAATCAGGATCTGTGTGTTTAGCGGAATATCAGGCCAAAGGTCGCGGTCGCCGTGGGCGTGAATGGATTTCTCCATTTGGTTCTAACCTCTATTTATCTATGTACTGGCGCCTAGATGCTGGCATGGCTGCGGCAATGGGGCTAAGCCTAGTGGTTGGTGTCGCTATCGTTGAAGCTTTGGAAGAGATGGGGCTCAATGGCGTGAAGCTGAAATGGCCAAACGACCTCTACTATCAAGACCGCAAGCTCGCTGGCATTCTGGTAGAGATGTCTGGTCAAGCAGGCGCTGCTGCAAACTTAGTGATTGGTATGGGTATGAACCTGATGATGTCTGAATCCACTGAAGGTATCTATCAGCCATGGGCAAGCTTAAGCGAAGTCGGCAATAGCAAAGAAATCGACAGAAACCAACTTGCTATCACTATGATTAAGACGCTTCATACCGCCCTTAATGACTACGAACTAAAAGGCATGGCAGGGTTTGTAGAAAGGTGGAATCGCCTCGATAACTTCATCGACCGACCGATTAAGCTCATCATGGGCCCGAGAGAGATTACTGGTATTGCTCGCGGCATCAATGAACAAGGCGCCGTTTTGCTAGAAACTGAACAAGGGCTTGAAAGTTATATTGGTGGCGAAGTCAGCCTTAGAGCGGCGAGTGACGAGTGACGAGTGGCGAGTGGCGAGCTTCGAGTTACTTGCTTCGAAGTTTGACTATAAACGCCCCAAGCATGCGACTTAAATGTAAGCACTCTTCGGCCATGTCTTCTCCAACACCTTTGGGAATGTATTGGATTTCAATCGCAATAAGAAGCTGAGTTCTTAACTCAGCTAATGAGCCTTTAGCGATAGAAAGAAAATGTGCCTTTTCTTTGTCAGTGTGCCTTTCCATTCCTTCAGCGATGTTACTGGGTACAGAAAGACCAGAGCGACAAATCTGATCTTTAAACCCATAATCCCTATGTTGTTTAAAGGATTTGTAGACTAAACAGCTTAAAGAAAAGCTTCTTTGCCATATAGCTAACTGTTCATGTTTCATGACGAATATCGACGAATAGAGTATTTATTGTTATGGTCTTTTCTTATACGAAAAAATGAAAATGGTATTACATTGTGTGACTAAGCTGGGCTTTAGAGGTACAAACCTAGAGTCACCAAGCTCGGGACTAGCAACTCAAAACTCGTCGCTCTTTTAGCTTGATACTCGAAACTTTCAGCTTTGTTTGCTACTATCCCTGTCCACTTTTAGTAAAGGCAATACATCCAACATGATGACTAATAGGAATTTATTCGAACAACTTCCTACTTTGGCGCAAGATCCAGCACGGTTTGAAACCTTGTATTCTGCCAAAGATTTTCGAACTCGCTTGATTGAAGCGATTCGTCAGGCAAGTAAACGAATTTGCCTTGTTGCTCTTTACTTAGAGGATGATGAAGCGGGAAGAGAAATACTATCAGAGCTTTATCAAGCTAAGCAGCGCAACCCTGGTTTAGATATCAGCGTATGCGTTGACTGGCATCGAGCGCAACGTGGTCTAATCGGTGCAGAACCTGGTGAAACCAATGCAGCGATGTATAA
The DNA here is from genome assembly GCF_050113735.1 of Vibrio sp. TRT 2004. Taxonomy (NCBI): domain Bacteria; kingdom Pseudomonadati; phylum Pseudomonadota; class Gammaproteobacteria; order Vibrionales; family Vibrionaceae; genus Vibrio; species Vibrio sp. TRT 2004. The sequence goes on from NZ_JBNJOH010000036.1 coordinate 4,862, forward strand.
AAGCTTTGCTGAAAAGCACCAATACAAAATTCCCGTTTATGGCATTCCAGTTAGAGGCCGAGAAGTCTTTGGCGTGCTGCATCTAAAAGGCTTTATCATCGATGATACGGTTATCTACAGCGGCGCCAGCTTAAACAATATTTACCTAAACTATAAAGATCGCTATCGCTTTGATCGCTACCATGTTCTAGAGAATAAAGCTCTGGCAGATAGTATGGTGAACTTTGTCCAACATGAAATCGTTGCACACCCTGCTGTTAACGATCTTGCCTGCCCGAGCAAGCCTGAGACTAAAAAGATAAAAACTCAGATTCGCCAGCTTCGCGCAGCACTTGCAAAATCGTCTTATCAGTTTGACTCTCAACCAGTTTCCCAAGATCAAGTTGCGGTGACGCCGATTGTTGGCGTAGGCAAAAAACGCAATAAGCTCAATCAGGGTATTAACCAGCTGCTTGCTCAAGCAAAAGATGAGATCTTTATCTGTACGCCTTATTTCAACTTCCCTCGTAGTGTTGCGAAAGAAGTAAGAAAGGCCCTGAGACGCGGCGTGAAGGTAACGATTGTTGTCGGTGATAAAACGGCTAACGACTTTTACATCTCACCAGAAGAAGAGTTTAAAACCATTGGTGGTTTGCCTTACCTTTATGAACGCAACCTACGCCAGTTTGCCAAAGCAAACGAAGCAAATATTGCTAGCCGCAAATTATCTATCCACCTATGGAAACACGATGAGAATAGCTTCCACCTTAAAGGTATTTGGGTAGATAAACGCTACATGCTAATTACCGGTAACAACCTCAATCCAAGAGCTTGGAAACTGGACTTAGAGAATGCAATATTCATTCAGGATAACTATCACCACTTAACACCTCAGTTTGAGAAAGAGGTGGAGAACATCCTTCAGCATACTCAGTTAATCTGTACTTATAGACAACTGGAAAAGTTTGAAGACTACCCAGACGCAGTGCAAAAACTAATGCGTAAGATTACCCGAGTGAAAGCAGATCGGGTGTTGAAGCAGATTTTGTGACTGACTACTTTAACGTGATTTTTCAAATGAAAACATGTGGCAAAACTAAATGTATCCTAGTGACAGGAGGTAGTGGGTTTATTGGCTCAGCTACCATCAGGTATTTAATCGATGCGACAGACCACTTTGTCGTCAACTTAGATAAACTGTCCTATGCTGTGGATTCACAAGCACTTGCGGATTATTCTTCACATAAACGCTATAAATTTATACATGGTGATATCTGCGATCAAGATCTTCTCGAAAAGGTCTTAAGCAAATATCAGCCTATGTGGGTTATAAGCCTCGCTGCCGAGACTCATGTAGATACCTCCATCTATTATCCACAAGAGTTTATCCGAACCAATGTCATTGGAACATATACATTGCTCCAAGCATGCCTAGCATATTGGTGGACTATGACTAAAACAGTTCAGAATGAGTTTCGTTTTCTTCACGTTTCCACTGATGAAGTCTTTGGCGACTTAAAATCCAAAAAAAGTAAGTTTAATGAAAATTCTATGTATGACCCTAGTAGTCCATATTCCGCAACAAAAGCATCTGCTGATCATCTGGTAAGAGCTTGGGGACGCACATATAACTTCCCATTTCTGATCACAAACTGTACAAACAATTACGGCCCCTATCAGCACTTAGAAAAACTAATACCGAAAACTATACAAAGGCTTGTAAAGAAGGAGACCATTTCTATTTATGGCTCAGGACTACAGGTGCGTGATTGGTTACATGTTACGGATCATGTCCTTGCATTACATCAAGTATTAAAAGACGGCATTGTTGGTGAAACATATTGTATAGGTGGAAATTGCGAAAAAACTAATATCGAAGTCATTAAGTTGATCTGTAATACTATCGATTCATTAGATAATTCGGGGTACTCTCATGAAAACTTGATTACTTATACAAAAGATCGTGAAGGGCACGACTTTCGATATGCAGTCTGCACTAAAAAAATCAGAAAACTTGGATGGAAGCCAAGTAAAATCTTCGAAGATGAGATTTATAAACTAGTGGAATCCCAGTGGCGTAATAGCAATCGGCTCCATAACTAAGCACCGTAATTATCCAATTAGATGTGAAAGGTAACAACTTGAGAAACTTTCTACAAAACTCATTTATCTGTCATAGTATTGGTGTACTTGGCACATTGTTATTCATCCATGTAATAACAGGTTTTCGAGATAACCTGCCTATTACTGTTATCAATAGCATGTGGCTAGTTTCCTGTGCTTACATTACCACATCGATTACAATTCCCAAAATTACCAATTATTTACTAGTTGATCGAAAGTTTTATATCTTACCAGTGCTTGCTTCAGTATACAGTATTGTAATGACAGTTATACTGCTATTTAGAATAGATTACTCCAGAGAGATTTTACTCTACGGCTTTTGCTTTAACGGTTTCTGGATGTATTTTTCCACTGCATTCAGAGGGGAGCGTTATAAACTTAAATTCAAGGCAATCAATAATTTTAATATAGACAGTTTACACTCTAAGCACGCTAAACTCGATATAACCCTATTGGAATCTTTAGATTTAAATTTAGTATCTCAAGGTTTGGTTGTAGATTTACATGGTCAACTGACACCAGAACAAGAAAAGTTTATTGCTGATTGCAGTGTACATAACATTCCTGTATTTCACTCTGAGAGTATCAGAGAGATGGTAGAAGGTCGAGTGACAACCTCTCACTTATCTGAGAATACAATTGGTACATTGTTACCAAACCCTATATATCATAGTTTAAAAAGAGTCTGGGAATCAGCTTTAATATTATTAACTTTACCTTTGTCTATACCGTTAATGGCGATCACTGCTATGCTAATACGTCTAGAAAGCAGAGGGCCTGTATTATTTGTTCAGGAGCGTGTTGGCCAAGCAGGCAAACCCTTTAAGATTTATAAATTCCGTAGTATGACGGTTAAAACGGATAAATGCACAGACAAGTTCGCAACGCAGGAACAAGCTCGAGTCACAAGAGTTGGTAAAGTTATTAGAAAAATTCGCGTGGATGAACTTCCTCAGTTTTTCAACGTACTTAAAGGTGAAATGGCTTTAATTGGCCCCCGACCAGAGCAAGAGAGCTTTGTTAAACAATTTGAAAAAGAAATCCCATTTTATGGCTATAGACACATGGTAAAACCGGGAATTACTGGGTGGGCACAAACCGTTCAAGGTTATACAGATGACACAGACTCAACAAGAGAAAAGTTGGCTCACGACCTATACTATATAAAACATTTATCGTTCTGGTTGGATATGAACATTGTCCTCAAAACAATCAAGACAATGATGACTGGATTTGGTGCCAAATAATTTGCACAATAAAACCAAAGTTCAATAAAGCGAGATCTGACAATTGATTAATTTAACAACTGTCAGACTAGCTCTCAACTGTTTTATGGTTGTGAATGAGGCTAGACTGAATCTCCGACAGTTGCACTGAATTTACAACCAACCTAAATCTTTCTTGTTACACCTCTGTACGCATAATGAGCAAAGTATTTCACTGAGCTTAGAAATGGCAACCTCTCCACTTCTCGGTATATTCTCCATTGATACTTTAAAACAGAGGCCTTTTTGGCTGACAAAGAGTTTTTTCCAACTCGATATCTAGCCAATGGCATATCTATAATTCCTTGAGCAACCTTTGACTTTTTCAGAATAGAAAGCCACAGTCCCATATCCTGCCTTTTAAGGATATTAGGCATGTACATCGTCCCAACCAATTCTGTGTCGTATATCGCAGTCAAACACCCAATTTTGTTAGACTTCAGAATATCAAAATAGCTTACTTCCTCTGGAGGAACTCTAGTTCCTAATACCTTACCTGCTGTACTAATTACTTCATATGAAGTGTATGACAAAGCAATCCCCCGCTCTAACATGAATTCAATTTGCTTTTCTAATTTTAAAGGATGCCACAAATCATCTGCATCTAAGAAAGCTATAAATCGCCCCTTAGCTTCACTAATGCCGCGATTTCTTGAAACTGCAGGACCGGCATTCCACTTACGTTCTATAAGCTTGATTCTTGGATCGGAAGATGCCATTGCTCTGATTTCATCAGGAAACCCTCCAGGTGTACCATCATCAATCAATATGTGTTCATAATTAGAATATGATTGGGACTGAACACTTATAATAGTTTCTAGTAAAGACTCTCCTGCCCTGAAACAAGGAGTAATAACAGATACGAGCTCAGACATACTTAAACCATATAACCTAGAATTTGCTCTGTCATTGCTTTCATCAGTTCTATATTACCTCTTGATTCCAAATTAAGCCGTAACAAGGATTCTGTATTGGATTTTCTCAAGTTAAACCGCCAATTATCGAACTCCATTGATAAGCCATCAACTGTGTCTATTTTTATTGCATCAGCTTTAAAAACTTGATACACCAAATTAATCACTTTATCAGGGTCTTCAACCTTTCGGTTCAACTCACCTAACGTGGGGTAATTTCGTTTCCGCTCACTGATGAGATCTGACAAATTACAGTTTAAGTTAGACAGTAATTCTATAATTAACATCCATGGAATCATGCCACTATCACAATAGAAAAATTCCCTAAAGTAGTGATGGGCACTCATTTCTCCACCATAGATAGCGTCTTCAGCTCTCATTCTTTCTTTAATAAACGCATGTCCGGTTTTAGATAGTACAGGAGTACCATCATATTGGTGCACTGTCTCAAGAGTACTCCAGTAAAGGCGAGGATCATGAATTATTCTAGATTCGGGGTTCTTAGTTAAGAATGCTTCTGCTAATAACCCTACAATGTAGTAGCCCTCAACAAATTCACCACTTTCATCAAACAAAAAGCATCTATCAAAGTCTCCATCCCAGGCAATACCCATATCAGCTTCACATTGAACTACTGCTTGAGATGTAATAGCTCTATTCTCATGAAGAAGAGGGTTAGGTATTCCATTGGGAAAACTTCCATCCGCTTCGTGATGTATTTTCACAAACTCAACTGGTACACCTAATGTGTTGAACCTAGATTCAATCTCATCGATGACATGTCCTGCAGCGCCGTTCCCGGAGTTTACAACCAGTTTCATAGGACGAATTGTTTCAGGTTTAATATATGTCATCAAATGATTAACATATTCAGCCAAATTTGAGATTCGTGTGAGTCGACCTCGAATAGAAGGTTCCGTAAATTCGTTACGTTCAGCAAAGGTTTGAATTTCTTTAAGTCCGGTATCCCCACTAATAGGTTTGGACTCCTCTCGGACTAACTTCATTCCATTGTAGTCAATTGGGTTATGGCTAGCGGTGATTTCAATACCACCATCTACTCCTAAGTAAGAAGTTGCAAAGTAGATTTCCTCTGTACCCGTCATACCAATATCGACAACATTCACCCCTGAATCCATTAAGCCATCAGCAACCGCTAATTTAAGCTCTTCTGATGTTAACCGAATATCACCACCAACAACCACCGTCTTAGTGCCATCACCTTTAGGGGATAGATACAAACCAAAGGCTCTACCTATGCGATAAGCAATATGTGGATTGAGTTCATTGCCCAATTGCCCACGAATATCATAGGCCTTAAAACACGATAGATTTTCCATGGTCTATTCTCATTTATCTTCTATTCGACCATAGCGGTCTTCAAAACGTACAATATCATCTTCCCCTAAATAGCTACCAGTTTGAACTTCGATCATTTCCAGAGGAATCTTTCCGGGGTTTTCCAGAGCGTGAACAGTGCCTAGGGGGATATATGTAGATTGATCCTCAGTTACTAAAATAGTCTGTTCACCGTTAGTTACTTTTGCTGTACCTGACACTACAATCCAGTGCTCTGAGCGATGATGGTGCATCTGTATAGAAAGCTTTTCACCGGGCTTTACAGTGATTCTCTTAACCTGATCTCTGTGTCCAAAGTCAATCGAGTCATATTTCCCCCACGGTCTATATACTTCGCGGTGCAGTTTATACTCTGTCCTTCCTTGTTGCTTCAGTTGATTAACAACAGATTTGACATTTTGTACCTGATCTTTATCGGCAACAAGCACCGCATCTTTTGTTTCAATAACAACTAGATTATTTACGCCAACAGTCGCAATAAGCTTATTTTCGGAGTGCAGATAATTTCCTTTAGAGTTGACGGCAATAACATCACCTTTAGTAACATTATTTGAACTGTCTTTTTTCTCAACCTCCCATAAAGCAGACCAAGAACCAACGTCACTCCAACCAGCATTCATTGGCACTAAAGCTGCGTTCTTAGTTTTTTCCATCACTGCATAATCAATAGAGTCATCTGGGCAAGCTTCAAAACTCGCTTTGTCAACACGAATAAACTCCATATCCCATTGAGCATCTGACAGCGCTTTCTCACAAGCATCTAAAATCTCCGGCCTATATTTTTTTAGCTCCGATAAATACTTAGATGCCTTAAACATAAACATGCCACTATTCCAATAGTAGTCACCGGAAGCTAGGTAAGACTCAGCATCTGTAAGGTTGGGCTTTTCTACAAACTTGTCGACAACGTAACCAGTTCCCCCCGTTGAGAGTCTCTCACCACATTTGATATACCCATAACCAGTTTCTGGTTCTGTCGGAACAATACCAAACGTTACCAGTTGCCCTTCTTTTGCATATGGATATGCGTTAGCAACTGAACGATTGAACTCTAAAGTATTTTCTATGAGATGATCAGCAGCGAGGACAAGTAGAACAGGATCACTCTCATCCTCGTTTTTTAAAGCTTGAAGTGCTGCAAGAGCAATCGCAGGTGCAGTATTACGCCCAACTGGCTCTAGAATAATCCCTGAATGAGAAAAACCACCAATACGAATTTGCTCTGCTGCAATAAAACGATGCTCTTCATTACAAACCACTATTGGCGATTGGTGTTCAAAGCCTGACAGCCGTTCAAATGTCCTTTGCAGCATGGACGACTCACCAGATAGATTTAGAAACTGTTTAGGGTAGAGTTCTCGTGACAGAGGCCACAATCGACTACCTGTTCCACCTGCCATAACAATAGGATAAATCATATAAATCCTGTAAAATGATTAGTTATAAAACGAATTAGCGTTGGAAGTAGCATTTAGTATAAAAATGCACATCTGAAGACTTCAAAAGATCAGTTTCTTCAAACCAATGATAAGAACCATGCTGCTCTTGCAGTGGTAAGGACAAATCGGTTTGAGTTACAACTAAGCGGTAAGCTAATGCAACGTAGTGTGTGCCAAAATCATCGCCATAAACATGGTCGTCGTACAGATGAGTATATGCTCCCTGAATTTGGGTATGGTTCAAAGAATATTGTTTACCTAATTCAGTCATAGTCAAACGTTCAAATGCAGATTCGAGCGTTTCGCCTTTATGAACACGTCCTCCGGGAACAAACCAATAGTTTTGGGCTGGCTTGTTCAGCCGCTTTCCAAGTAATATTTGACCTAACTCATTAACAGTAATTAGATCAATTGAAACTAGGGGCGTTGACTCAATAACGGTTGAAAAAGTGGCTTTACTTAGATGCATTGCTTATTTTCTGAAGTCAAGTTGATGAGCCAAAAACCAATCATATGTAGTAGCCAAACCATCTTCAAGTGAAATTGTGCTCTGCCAACCAAGCGACTTAAGACGTGATACATCCATTAGTTTTCGTGGTGTACCATCGGGCTTAGAAGTATCAAATATAATTTTTCCTGTAAAGCCCACAACCTTGGCCACTGCTTCAACCAATTCTCGAATAGTACAATCAACACCTGTACCCACATTGATATGACTTAGCATTTGTGTAGTGTTTTCTCTGTATAGACTTTCGGAAAGGTTCATCACATGGACACAAGCCTCTGCCATATCATCTACGTGCAAGAACTCCCTCATTGGCTTTCCTGATCCCCATGCAGTTACCGTTTCTTCGTTAGCTAATTTAGCTTCGTGGAATCGTCGAATTAACGCAGGAATTACGTGCGAGTTTTCAGGATGAAAATTATCATTAGGTCCATATAAGTTCGTTGGCATCACTGAGCGATAATTTCGACCGTACTGTCGATTGTATGACTCACACATCTTGATACCCGCTATTTTTGCAATAGCATAAGGCTCGTTGGTTTGCTCCAATATGCCAGTAAGCAAAGCCGACTCTTCCATTGGTTGTTTCGCAAGCTTGGGATAAATACAAGAAGAGCCTAAAAATAACAAATCTTGTATCCCTGATTCGTGCGCAGAATGAATAACGTTATTTTGAATAGTTAAGTTTTGGTAAATAAACTCGGCGGGATAACTATTGTTAGCAACAATTCCACCTACTTTTGCAGCAGCTAGATACACCTGGTCAAGACTATTTTCTTCAAAAAATCTTTGAACTGATTTCTGGTCTAATAAATTGAGTTCGTCACGAGTGCGGGTAAAAACTTCGATGCTAGGATCCTGTGAAAGCTTCCTCACAATAGCCGAACCGACCATACCTTTATGCCCGGCAACGTAAACTCGTTTCATTTTGATTCCTTTATTACTTCTTAAAACTACTTATACAAAAAGCTTATTTTATTGCTCAAGCGAAACACTTACGTCATAGCCATGGCTTTTTAAAAGAGAATGTTGCTTTGCTTTAGCTAGATCCCAACGAACCATTTCTGAACACATCTCTTCTACTGTAATCTCCGGTTCCCAACCTAGCTTCTCCTTGGCTTTTGTAGGATCTCCAAGTAACGTTTCTACTTCTGCTGGTCTGAAATAACGAGGATCGACTCTTACAATGATATCACCTACACTCAGTGCGCTAGCATCTTCTCCCTCGATTGCTATAACAGTCGCAATTTCTTCAACGCCGTTCCCAGTGAATTCAAGCTCGATCCCAAGCTCTTTTGCAGAAAGTTTTACAAATTCTCGAACAGAAATTTGCTTCCCTGTGGCAATGACAAAATCCTCTGCCTTATCTTGCTGCAGCATCATCCATTGCATTCGTACATAGTCTTTGGCGTGTCCCCAATCTCTCAATGCGTCCATATTCCCTAGATACAAACAACTCTCAAGACCTTGGGAGATATTTGCCAAACCACGAGTAATTTTTCGGGTAACGAACGTCTCCCCTCTACGTGGAGATTCATGGTTAAATAAAATACCGTTACACGCATACATCCCGTAAGACTCACGATAATTGACAGTGATCCAATACGCGTACATTTTGGCCACAGCATAAGGCGAGCGAGGGTGAAAAGGTGTAGTCTCTCTTTGAGGAATTTCCTGTACTTCGCCGTACAATTCAGATGTAGAAGCTTGGTAAAACTTAGTTTTCTTTTCTAAGCCTAAGAATCTGATCGCTTCTAATAAGCGTAGCGTACCGATAGCATCGACGTCTGCTGTATATTCTGGACTTTCGAACGAAACTGCGACATGAGATTGAGCCCCAAGATTATAAACTTCATCAGGCTGAACTTCTTTAAGAATTCTAGTCAAATTAGACGTGTCCGTAAGGTCGCCATAATGCAAGAAGAAACTTGGTTCATTTTCATGCCTATCTTGGTAGATGTGATCGATCCTTTCGGTATTGAAAGAAGATGCTCTACGCTTGATACCATGAACTTCGTAGCCTTTTTCCAGCAAAAACTCGGCCAGGTAAGAGCCATCTTGACCGGTAATACCAGTGATAAGAGCTACTTTTCTATTGTTCATTTAAGAATATCCTTCATTAATTTTCGTAAAACTGTAGTAATGGAAAAAACAATACACATCGTTCTCTCGATCATACCAAAGTTATTGGAGATAGTCCTATATCGGTGTCGTAACTGAGTTAAAAGCTGCGTATACGAAGGCTGAAAGAATTGAGATGACAAGCCTGGGGTTGCGTACTTTACAATTGAGGAATTTAAGGAAAGGCCTACATCTCTAGCTTTTACTATCCTAACAATTTGCTCGAAGTCTGCAGCCAAACCATAATTAACATCAAACGCCAAAAAATCTGTTCTTTTGTATATAACCGATTGATGGCAGGGAGTATTCCTTGTCAAAAATAGTGAATTAACTTTGTCTCTTTTTACTACATCACGAGCTTCATCCCAGTAGAAACAAGTAGAAGAGTCAACTAGTTTCTTCGTGTCAAGATGAAGTACCCTATCCCCAGCATTGACAAACATAATAAATTCACCGCTAGCAAGGTCAACAGCCTGATTCATCCCATCATATACACCACTATCCGGTATAGACTCGAGAACGGAGATACAATCACTGTACTGGTTTAATATTTCTACCGTGTTATCACTTGAAGCTCCATCTTTGCATATCAACTCAACATCTTCTCCCAAAAATGGTCTAACAGAAAGAAGTGTCGACTCAATACATTCTTCAGCATTGTATGTAACTACAATAATACTAAGCTTTTTCATTAAAATTTACCAACAATGGAAAAATTATCAACATAGTCCAATAATAATAACTAACCAAAATGTCCGAAAAAAGACCTGACAATAAGGAAAACGAAAACCATAAAAAAACTCTTCGCCTATTTTCATCTTCATAACAATGAGAAATAATCAATTTATAAATGGAGAATAACATAAAGAAGAAAGCCAAACCGAAAATTATTCCAAACTTCGTAAATACATATATATATGAACTATCAGCATAACGATAAACAGGAATATCTGGCAAACCAAAAAACCAAACAACTGGCCCACCAAAGTAGAATTCCTTAATCAACATGTTCCAATTTTCGAACCTTAACATCAAAGATGTAACTTGAGTAAATGCTGAAATACCTTCTCCTTGAAAGAACTCTCGAAACACTTTTGATAACTGTGAGAAATAGTAGAAGTCATTAGAAAAAGTTTCCAAAAAAATGCCCATCAAAAGAAAGGAGGCCAAAATTACAACAATTGAAAAAATTGTTCTCTTCATGGATAGGTTATAGCTAAACTCATATATCAAAAGAGAAATAGCAGCAATCAGAAATCCTGTTCGTGATCCAGACAAAAAAAGCAAACATAGTAAAACCACATAATACTTAAACCTACCAGTATAATTAATCATAAGTGACATACAAAAAACAAAGAAAACTCCAAGTGTATTAGGGTTAAATAAAGTTCCAGTATATCTAAATTGTTTATAGTTTGATGTGGCATGTCCCACCTTGTCAGAATTATAAATCGATGACATGAAGGGCCAGTCAAAAACCTGAAATAACACTAAAAACACTTGAAGAGATAATATTATCAAAACAAATCGATACAAATCACATGAAAGCCTAAAAATCTTTAAGAACAAGATATATGAAGCAACATAAAACATGAACCTGACAAATTCAGACTGTCTTAGCAATGGCTCTTCGAAATAATAAAGGTATTTCAGAACCAATAATAACGGAATTATAAAAACTAACCTAGTAACCCTAGTATAATCATAGGCATAACTTAGAACTAGTAAAAATAAAACCCCCGCTATCAAGATAAGATTATTAAACCAAAGACCAAGAAGGTTATTTGGAAAAAAAACAAAAGTTGCAAAGGTAATAAATAAGTATAGACCTAGTTTGTTACGTTTGTCATTTGCGTCCAAAAACACAATCCACCACCCATGAATAATTTTGAATTTTTTTAAAGTTTTTCAATGAAAACAAAACAAAAACAAGCAAGCCTAAAAATGATCCGAATATATACTGAAAACAAACTCTTCTAGATTTTAGCTTGTTAAAAGAATCTATAGCTGTTCCACTAGATTCTTTCTTATGTGATGCAATTGCAATTGGTATGTATCTAACCACTCCTTTAGAATCCAAGAGTCTAGATAGAAAAACAGGCTCATCGCAAACGGGTAAAGTGGCTCCAGCGCCAAGATTTTCGGGAAAAGTCGCTGTAGTTCGAATCACAGAGTCTCTTCTAACCGCTATTTCGATTGTTCCAACTTTAAGAACAGTAAACCGATTATGAAGAAATGGTTTCGTCGAAAAATTCTTAGTAAGCTCTTTACTATCAGTGTCTTTTACCGAGTAGGTAACAGCTGAGGCATCTGGAAATTTAGCAAAGCTTTCTAGTAAAATATCTTGAAAACCGTTAACTAAATCAACATCATCATCACAAAATAATAAGATTTTCGAACTAGAGTGCTTTAGCGCCAAATTTCGACTTTTCGACACCCCATTTGCTTGTTGGTTTATATATCTAACGTTTTCAATTTTTGATATTTGTGCGGTTACCTTGCGAACCAAGTTAGTATCATTGGTCTGGTGTACTATTAAAACATTTGAAACCTGGGACCATTTCCGCACACGATCTAACACGTTCCATATTCTACCTTCATGGGTAGATAAAAGAATCTCTGTTTTAAAATCCATTGTAGTCAAAATATTTCCCTTATAGCTTAGTCGCTACGCGTTCGAAAATATGGGAATATTTTTCGGCGACAACGTCATATGACCAAAGTGACTTAGCACGCTTTCGAGCATTAATACTCAAATTACAATCCAAATTATTTTCGACACACCATTCAATTCCGTTCGCTAATTGTAACGTGTCGTAGGGGTCAGCCAAAAAGCCCGTTTTCTTATGCTCAACGACATCGAGTAGACCAGAATAAGCGAAACCAACAACGGGCGTTCCACAAGCACTTGCTTCTGTTCCTGTCTGAGAAAGACTTTCCTGCCTAGAAGGCACAACCATGACATCAAGCGCGTTGTAAATCAGTGACAATGCTGTATCGTCTGATATATGACCAACATAAGTTGATGTTATCAGGAGCTCATCAGAGTTCAAATTCGGCTCCCGACCAAAAACAACACAATGATAATCATCTTTATTCTGTAAACATGATAGTGCTTTCTTTAGTAAATCAAACCCCTTATTTGGATCATCTATATCACCAAACACACCAAAGCCAATTAGCTTTTTATCTAAAGGTAGATTGAATGCTTCTCGACAAAAGCTTTTTTCTAAAGGTTTAAATGTATTGGTATCTAGTGCATTTGGAACAACGCTTACTGGCCAACCTTGGAATAATTTACTTGTTTCAACACAGTCTGCCATCCACTTGCTAGGAACGACTAGATGAAATGGTTGAGTCCACTGATTCTTTTTCAAATTCCAAATATATTTATTTATCCGTAACCCTGTCAGATAGTCATGCTCACCCAAATCGTAACCAAGTCTGAATGCAGAATTAGGGCTGTCTGGAGAAAGATGCTCTGCACCACAAAAAGCCCACATATCATGTAAAGTCATTACGACTGGTTGCTTAAATTTAGCAATCTGGCGTATTGATAGTGTTTCAAAATTTATCCAATGAATATTCACTACTGTTGGATTTTCATTATTAACCAACTGGAACACATCACTGCCAAATATATTCAATGAGTGTAACGCCGATGAAGATGATTTTTGTGACCTTGCTATCAAAGAAGATAGCTTTTGTAGAACTAAACCTTTAATCTTTCTCCAGCTTGAAGGATTTTCAATGACATGTGGGCTACCTGATTGTTTCCGCTTTACTATCATCTTACAGTATGTATCATGTTGAATCATAGCCGACATTAAGCGAAAAGCAGCCCTAGCTGCTCCACCGGCACTATCAGAGTTACTTACGATAACAACTTTCATTTAAGAGCTCTCATTATCTTACTCCTAACTCTTTGAAATAAACTAGGCCTTAAACTTCTATAATAATTTTTAATTAACTCCACGGCCTGAGTATTTACCGTTAAATCATCAGTTAACTTAGGTAAGTATCTACCAAATTCTCCGACATACACATCGTCGCTGCCACAATTCACACCAGATCCATCATGTCCTATGTTTTTAACCAGCGTTGTTCCCGGATTTAGACACAATCCTTGATTTTCGAATATAGTTGCGTACCAAAAAACAGCCCAAGTATCTAATGAACCTTCTGCATTTCTTTCTACTTGACTCCAGAAGTCATATGTTCCATCGAGATTAAACATATATATATCTTCTTTCTTCCAAGTATTAACGAGTTCTAAAGGTCTTTTTTTAAACTTTTTCCATCTGTCTTCCCAAGTTGCCCAGCCCCAGCAATTCATCGTACCCCAAAAGAAAGTATCTTCAAGCTTACTGTCTTGAATGGGGTAATTCCAACCACTAATATGCCAAACATTGTTACTATGTTGATACTTTTCTAATGCATTATTCATATACTCAAGGAAGAAAGGACTTGTCACTATATCATCTTCTAATACAATAACTTTTCCAAACTTATTAACCACATGGTCAACCCCTGATATTATAGAGCTTGCTAGCCCGACATTTTTTGGGTGTTCAACTATAGTAACACTCTTAAAACTAGTGATATTGGATATCAAATCTCTCACTTCAGAAACTGCATGAGATGTTTGTTCATCTTTTTCGCCATCGCTAAATATAAAAAGATCGCTATCATTTGCAAGATTATTATTTTTGAGTGCAGATAACATCCGTCTAGTATGGTCGGGCCTATTGAAAACGAACACTGCAATAGGAGCTAATCCATCTTTCATAATCACCGCCTAACAAGAATAGCCATACTATCATCAATATAATAATCTAGAACTAATTCTCTGTGGTTATTTATAAAATACATAACCGAATTTCTAAAAATATTTTCTTTATACTTCAATAACAGATTGGCACCCATCTTTCCAAATAGCTTATTTATTAATAACATGAGTTTGCTGTTCTTTGCTTTTATAGAATTCCATTCATACACGGAAAATTCACCTTTCTCAAGACTTATGAAGTCAGATATTCTTTTCCTGTTCATGATCTCAGAATAAGCATCCACCTTTTCTGAATCAAATTCACATGTATCTAAGATCAAAAGAGAGGGGCGATGATGGTACTCCATAAGTTCTCCATATGTTTCATTCCGCTTGATACAAGAGTTGCTTGCTATGTAAAATTCGATATCGTACCAAAAACCTGGTGGCATAAAACCATCTGTCAAGTTGTTACTGGCTGGATGCCATTGATGAAAAAGTCTTTGATCTTCATTCTCTAAATAAGTGTGGTTGAGGCCAAACATTTTCAACCTATTGCTTAAATCGTAGTCTTCTCCCCCCCAGAACTTAAAGAACTCGTCATAAGCTCCAATTGCTTCCAGTGAAGTTTTGTTAACTAGCATTAAGCCTAAAGCACTGTCATCTGACAGTTTTAAAGTACTTTTCTTTTTACTAAGGCTCAAGAAATCATCATATTCCGGCAAATAGTAGCACCTAAGATTATAGAAGCACTGAGCAGATTTAATTGTTGCTAATGAATTAAAAGAAAACTCGCTGTATAGCATATCTATATCTGAAAATAGGACCCATTCATTCTCACTTATTTTCAATCCTACATTCAAAGCATGAGCCCTTGACCAGGCTAGGCCCCTAGTTTCGCAATGTATATATTTAGCGAAACCAAATTCACTTACAGCCCCCTCGATAATTAATGACAGTTCTGGAGTACTACCATAATCTACAAATATGAGTTCTACATTAACTGAACTTTTTTCAATCGCGTATTTTAATGACTCCAGAGACCTTCTAACTCTAGTTTCATCTCTATTTCTAAAACCAACAATTATTGAAATACTTTTCATTTAAAATAGTACCGTAAAATGTTTTTTAAATACGAGAAATCTAATGATGGATATAAATACGGAAGCTCATTGATTGTTAACTCCACTCTATTATTACTTGTAGGGTTATTATTAATCATCTTAGAAATATAAGGAAAAAACTGATACTCATCCAAAATTTTATTTCTAGAGTACTCAATTGCTTCGATATTCTTGCTCCAGAAATCGCTTTCAATAGCATTCTTTATGACATCAACAGCTAATTCTCGCTCCTCAATGTCAATTATGATCATTGATTCTTCAGGGAAAAACTCGTTTATATTGGGAGATCCATAATATATCGGCATTGACCAAGACAAAAAAACATCTGAAATTTTCTCTGTCCAATAAAATGGAGCTCTATTATTTTCAACGGCTAAAGTGAATTTATATGGGTTAATCCCTTTAAACTTATCATCAATTTCATGAAATCCCCTTCCATATAAAGAGAAGTCAATTCTCTCTTTAAGGTAATTCAAGAAGTTCATTCGACTAACATGGCCTTTTCTAGCAGTTGCACTACTAGTAATCCATGACAAGTTTCTTGCTTTATGATTACATTTTAGGTTCTTTAAATAGTCATAGGATTTATTTACATGCCAAGGTAAAGCGAGATTGGCGTTAACAATGTTTGTGTGCCTATCATCAACAAATGGTGTTATCACCCGAAAGTAGTTAGGGAACCCCTTTTTCTGCCAATTATATTCCCGAACAGGGGGCTCCTGGGTTATAAGCCAAACATTTTCGGGTGGACATTTAACCTTAAAATCATAAGGAGCTCGATTTAATACGATAACATAGTCACACTCATATACGGCTTCTTCTGTGAATGTAATTCCATCCCAAAAACCCGATAAATTAGGTGTTTGCCTAAATATATTTGGGCTAGTCCAATCTTTTACAATTCTAACTAACATATTATTTTGGCACCGCTAAATAGTCAAAGTTTGTCTCCATCAAAGTAGAAAGGTTAGATTCATCAACGCGTTGTCTTGTTAGTGTATACACCTCGTAATCTATATTGGAAAAATAGTCTAGTATTTCAGTCGGATTAACCATCGCAGATAACAAGTTATCTTTATGCATCTCAAATATCACTTTTGGTCGATGTGTGCACATTGTATCTCTGGCCCCTTTTAGAATCGCGAGTTCAGCCCCTTCTGTATCTATCTTTATTAGATCTAACGATTTTAGATCTCGACTGGATGAGAAGTTATCTAAGGTATCTGTCTCAACTGTAATAACTTTACCTTTACCAGCTCTTCCTGTGTCAAAAAAGCCATCTCCAGAAGCGTGTTGGCTATCGTGAATAACAAAATCATGCACCCCTTTGTTATCACTCAGCGCAATAGATGAAAGCTCTATATTAGAAAGCAGTTCATTTTTGAGAATCGTTTTTTCAAATAAACTTCTTTGATGTAAACCTGGCTCAAAAGCAAATATTTTTGCATTTGGATTAAAGTTTAAGATGTTCAAAGATATAAGCCCTATATTACTACCAATGTCAAATATTACAGGATTCTCGATCTCAACTATCTCCCTGACAATTGCAGCCGTGACATCTGGCTCGTAAACACTACCACCAGTAAGTCGACCAACTAATGAAGTGCCAGGGCTATAAACTAAGTCATACCTCAAGTATCTGCAATTAAGCTCAATACCTATTTTTTTCTGTATTGCCACCTTAGCTTCATTAACAATTTTCATTGTTAATAATATTGCCGATTTGACCTTTCTTTTTATTTTCTTTGGTACCATGTTTAGAATCATTCTATATATCTTATTTTCTTTTGGTTCTACAATATTATTCGATAACGTTGAAATACCACTTCTGAAATCGTTAATGAGAGAAATATCTTGAAGATCCTTACTCTCCCCTCTAATTAATTTCATGTCATATACCAAATCTAAAGATAGATATTTAACACCATCATAGTAGAAGTGCATTGTAGGATTGTATATCATTTCTGAAATAGAATTTTTATAATATCTACTCATTAAATTATGGCATCCAATTAACTTATTAGAAAACTGATGTATATCTTCACCTACGGTTAAAAAATCAAAATCTCTACAATCTCTCAAACCATATAGAGCTAAAACAGCACTGCTATCAATGCAGTAGAGTTCTTTATCGATTGATAGAATTGAAAGCTCTTCTTTAAAGCTATGATGAAGATTATGGACACGTTTATTAATATTTAGATTAGCATTATTAATAAAATCAAGAGAGTTTTTATTAAATAGTTGTTCAGCTAATCGTACTGTTTCTTCATGCGTATCGTTAATATGAACAGGAAAGTTACCAAGCTCATATAATGCTCGTATGTCATTTTTTATTTTCTTTACACTATCTAAACTATCGGAAGTTACTACATATACAGTTAAAGGGTCACTTCCTCGAAATCTTTCACTAACATGGTACGCTGCACCAGGCCACCCTTTTTCTCTCTCTCCTAGCCACTGTTCGTTTTTATATAATTGAGATGTCAAGTTAAGAGCACCTCGATTAGTAAACTCAATGCTTTTACTATAAAATACTTCACACTGTTCCGTTAAAACCTTCTCAACTTCATTTTTTCTATCAATTGCAATCGGGAACAAAAAGACCAAATAAACGTTATTGTTAGTTCTACAAAAATCTAAGATAGTTTCATCACAGTACATTAGTCCCAATCCTTTACGAATGAAAAAGTCATAATTATATATGTTAAATTTATTGTTAAAATTTACCACATGTGCTCGCTTTTCTAAAGCGACACATACTGATGCTCTATGAGCACCATCAATGATGGCATTGCTAGCATCAATTGGTAAAATGCTTTTGTCCCAACTAAACTTATCTAGCAAAAACTGTTCAATTATTTCATGATATACTCTTAAAAAGTCTTCTTTTGAGCTTTTGCCACTAATATCATTTTCTTTGAAACCGCCCCAAACCCTTAAGTGTTCCAAATACATATTCCTATGGAAATGGGTAAGTGTACCCCTTAAGTAATTCTTTGCATAAACAGACTTTAATATTATATCAAACCTATTTTTACTTATAAGAAAGTTCCAGTTAACACAACGACATTCATATATTTCATTAGAGAGATCTAGTCGAGAAATCAAATAAGGGTTCAACTTACTAATTAAATCATGCCTAGATACATTATATTTAATATTCAAATTGACACCAATTCAAAGTATAGAAAGATAACAAACAAGTATAACAAGTACACCCACCTACTAATTTTAAAAACGCTATTGTTAATGCTAAAAATAAACGTATTAATCACATTCAAAAAAATCGTCACTATAGTTACAGTTTTAATCATAACTAAAATGCCATAATGAACAGACATAGACATAAAAAATACAAGTATCATTGTTCTAAATATGGAGTAATATGTATATACTTTATTGAAGCCAAATATCACTGAAAAATCACCATTGGCGGCTGATATATAGCCAGAAAGTGCCATTAATGATATGTAAGGAATTATGAGATTGACTCCCTGCCATTGCTCACCAAGTACTTTATCGATAAAAACACCAGAGAAAGATCTGAAAATAATATATATAGAGAGATTTATGAGAAAATTTATGATTATGTATCTATTATATAGTAATTTAACATAGTCTGGGTTGGATTTTTTATTTGATGATTCCGAAAACAAGACCTGCTTGTATTGCTCTCCAATAATAGAAGAAATCAATATCCCAAATTGCTTTGCGATTCTGTATATGCCCAGGTCGCTAGTAGATAGGTACTTTCCAACTAGCGTCGAGTCAGAGTGTACAGCAAAATAACTAGCTAATCTCTGGCTTAGAATATGTTTACCATCCGAAATAAGATCTAAAGATTTCGTAGAGGTGGAGATCCCAATCAAACATTTCCAATATTTCAGCATAAATATAAGAGAAAGGGTTCTATTAGCAATATACGAAAATACAAGCGCATATACCCCAAACCCTAACCAAGCAAATAATAAACACAAAGCAGATGCTGCTATAGAGGATATTGTATTGGATATAAAAATCGATTTGTAATTATTAGTTTTCCTTAGGAAAGTAACAATTGAATCTTCGAGTGCAGAAACAAAAAGGGTCAGAGACATTACAAATATAACAAACCCAAGCCCATCATAACTAAAATACTCATCAAGGACTGATATAAGAGAGAAAGAAAGTATGATTGTAATAAAAGCTGTCGTTAATTGAATATAGAGCTGAGTCCTATATAAATTATCTTCATGAGCTTTAGATATTATAACATTAGATATTCCAAGGTCTTTAATAACAATCGGTAAAGCTAACAATGCACTAGCCAACCCAAATAGACCGTAATCATCAGGTTGAAGAAGTCTTGCTGTAAAAATAGCAAGTAAAGGCGTAACAGCTTTTGGCCCAAAAGACGAAAAAATGTTAAAGACAATATTTTTTTTATAACTAACCATTATTTCACAGCGGGGGGGGGTATTAACAAAGTTCTAATATAAATGTTAATTATTATTCACCTACCCACATACCTCACATACTTTCTTCCACTACTATAATATGACTTGTAGAAAAATAACTATTGCTGCCAATCATAAAAAGTCACTATAGTTAATCAGAGTTGTCATAAGCTAAACTCATAACGTGTTGAACAAGTCAAGTTTATAGTTTAATCAGTCAAAAATTAGTAGAGAGTAGAAACGAAAATCGACAAAAACTCCTACTATTTTTGAGCATTTTCCTACTACAGTGTTTCTCTGCTTTGCACTGCGAGTTTGACTGAAGCCATATTTGCTACAAACGTACCTCATTCTAAAGTGGTTTTGCTATTATGTATAGGCCGATTCAGTTCCTGATTGAAAATGATTGGCGCTATCATTTTTGGCTATTTGTCTGCATTTGGAATGTTAAAACGTGACAATATACCTCTAAATTTTATGCTAATCCTTCTGGTTCACGATGTGGTATAATTTTTCAACTAGGATAACTCTAACGGAATATGTATAGATGATCATCGTAACTGGCGGTGCTGGCATGATTGGCAGCAACATCGTAAAAGCACTTAACGAACAAGGCATTAATGACATTTTAGTTGTCGATAACCTTAAAAACGGTAAGAAGTTTCAAAACCTCGTCGATCTTGATATCGCAGATTACATGGATCGAGATGATTTCCTTACGCAAATCATGGCAGGTGATGACTTTGGTCCTATCGAAGCTATTTTTCATGAAGGTGCATGCTCTGCGACCACTGAGTGGGATGGCAAGTACATGATGCTCAACAACTATGAGTACTCAAAAGAGCTGCTTCATTACTGCCTTGAGCGTGAGATTCCTTTCCTTTACGCTTCTTCTGCGGCAACTTACGGCGAGACAGATACCTTCATCGAAGAGAAACAGTACGAAGGCGCATTAAACGTCTATGGTTACTCTAAGCAACAGTTCGATAATTACGTTCGTCGTATCTGGCAAGACGCCGAAGAACATGGCGAAAAGCTTTCTCAAGTAACCGGATTCCGTTATTTCAACGTCTATGGCCCTCGCGAGCAGCACAAAGGCTCTATGGCTTCAGTCGCATTCCATTTAAACAACCAAATGAATGCTGGCGAGAATCCAAAGCTATTTGCTGGCAGTGAGACTTTCAAGCGTGACTTTGTTTACGTTGGCGACGTTGCAGCCGTTAACCTTTGGTTTATGCAAAATGGTGTATCTGGCATTTTCAACCTAGGTTCTGGTAACGCAGAATCTTTTGAAGAAGTTGCCAAAGCGGTAATTAAGTACCACTGCCAAGGCACTGTAGAGACTATCCCGTTCCCTGAGCACTTGAAGGGTGCCTACCAAGAATATACTCAAGCGGACTTAACAAACCTGCGCGCAGCGGGTTGCAACCATCAGTTTAAAACTGTTGCAGAAGGTGTTGCTGAGTATATGTCGATTATCAATAAGTAACTCCACGACCTCAAATCCCCAGAGTTCCTGCTTTGAACTCTGGGGATTTGCAGATTAGAATACAGCGTTTATAAGAGTCTCTTGGGTTAACTGATGAATATTTTAATGGCACTGTCCCAGTTAGAAGTAACTGGCGCAGAAGTGTATGCAACGACTGTCGGCAATCAGCTAACCAAACGCGGTCATACTATTCATTATGTGTCCGACACACTGACTAAACCATTCTTAGGTCAGTTCTTTAAGCTTCGCTTCAATAAACGCAGTATCCCTCGCCGTTTTTGGCATGTCGCTTATCTTGTCTACCTCATCAAAAAACACAATATTCAACTGGTTCACGCTCACTCGCGCGCATCCAGCTGGAGTTGCCACGTAGCATGTAAAATCACTTGCACTCCCATGGTTACAACGGTACATGGCCGTCAACCGGTGCACCGTTCACGTAAAGCCTTTCATGCCATGGGTGATAAAGCGCTTCCGGTATGTGAAGCGATTGAGCAGCAACTGATTGAAGAACTGGATGTGCCCGCCTCTCAGTTAACAGTAAGCCGAAATGGCATAGAAACTCAGGCATTTTCGCCAACTGAGCCCCCGAATAACACTAAACCTATCATTACCATTGTTGGTCGCTTGACTGGCCCTAAAGGTGATTTATGTTACCGCTTGCTAGATGAATGCCTCGATCTCGATAAGTATGATGTGCGAGTCTTAACGGGCTCCGCCATGGAAGCTAGGTTTGAAAAGTTTGCCAATAAAGCCTCGTTCCCTGGCTATACCAATGATGTAGCACAGGTACTACATCAGTCAGACCTAGTCATTGGCGCAGGCCGAGTCGCTATGGAATCTTTATTGTGTGGCCGTCCGACACTCGCGATTGGCGAGGCGATTTCAATTGGCATAGTCGATGAGCATAATCTGTCTCACGCGATGGCGACAAACTTTGGTGATATCGGCCCAAATATTCTCGATATCGATTTTAGCTCTATTGCTCAAGAAGTCGAAAAAGGTCTGAATCAGTCATCGTGTGACCCTGTGGTAACACAAGCTATTCGTGATAACTACGACCTCGACAATATCGTCTCCCAAGTTGAATCAGTTTATCAAGATGTGGTGATCAGCAAGCTACAAAAAGAGATGCCTATCTTGATGTATCACAGATTTATCGACGACGAATCGAAAAAAGGAACGCGTGGTCCATACATCGATATTAAGTTGTTTGAAAAACATCTTCAGCTGCTAAAACGCTTGGGCTTTGAGAGCCTTACTTTTGAAGATTTCGCAAATAAAGGGACTATCGAAAGACTAAATCCAAATAAGCGTTACTTTATGCTGACCGTTGATGATGGCTTCGTCGACAACTATGAACTGATGTTACCTCTTTTGAAAAAGTATGGTTTCAAAGCAATTGTCTATGTCGTTACTGGCGAAACTTATAACCGCTGGGATGTTGAGGCAAGCGAAAACCCAGATAAGCCCTTCCAGCTAATGAATAGTGAGCAAATTAAAGCCATGGCTGAATCTGGCTACATAGAGATTGGCGGGCATACACTTACACATCCATTCTTGAGCAAACTTTCATACGCAGAACAAAAGCAAGAAATGGAACAGAACAAGCTTGAGCTAGAGTCCATCATCGGCAAACCGTTAACTTCATTTGCTTATCCGTATGGCGATTTAGACGAAAACTCAAAAAGAATTGCCAGAGAGCTCGAGTTTGATTTCGCGGTTGCGACAAATAGCGGCCCTCTCGCTTTTCACCAAGACCTATACCAAATCCGTCGTATTGCGATTTTTCCTAAAACCTCAGTGTTAGGGTTATGGAGAAAAGTTACCGGTAATTATGTATTTAGAAAGAATAAATAGAAGGTTTATATGGCACACTTCTCTCTGTTGGCGCGTCTTCGCAATAAAATACGTATTAAATCAGGCAATACGGTAGAAGTTGGCCAAAAGACTCGTATTCGTTACTGCGACATCCATATTACAGGCAGTGGCAACAAGTTAGTTTTCAAAGATGGTGCTAACCTAAAAGGCGTCTCTATCGAGTTAGATGGCAATGACTGCACGCTAGTCATCGGCAAAGATTGTGTGATTGGTGAAAACTGCTTTATTTCTTGTCGGGAGCGAGGAACTCAACTTACGATTGGTGACAACTGTATGTTTTCACGCAACGTAAAAGTAATGACTAGTGATGGGCATAACATTCTGAAACAGGGGCAGCGAATGAACCCTGCAAAGAGTATTCATATCGGAAACAGCGTCTGGCTTGCTGATAATGTCACTGTCTTAAAAGGTGCATCTATTGGCAATAACTCTGTCGTGGGTATTAACTCTACTTTAACTAAGAGCATCAACCATAACGTCGTTGCGGTTGGTAACCCAGCTAAAGTGATTCAAGAAGAGACGAGCTGGACAAACGAGCTTACTTACTAAGTTATCCCGATGATTGTTTATCTAATAATATGGAGCCCCCAAGCAGTAAGCTAATTAGATAAACAATATGGCCATGAACAAAAGGAACATCTGTTAACGAGGCGATTGAAAACAACACTAAAATAGAACAACATAGGGAATGATATTGAAAATCTAACCTACCACGCTCAAAACATATCAAGGATGAAGCAAACCATACTGCCAAAATCAACAACCCAAGCATTCCGCTTTCCACTATAGCCTGCAGGTATTGGTTATGCAGGTGAGCGAAGCCTCGAATCCATTTCTCTGAGCTATTGTCGATACTAGATCTCAATTCATCAGACCCAATACCAACAATTGGGCTACCGCTGGCTAAGCTCAATCCCTTTTTCCATAAGGTTAAGCGGATCCCGATCGATGAGCCAAAATCTCCTTGACTAATTCTGTGAAACTCTTGTGTTGTTCTTTCCCAGCGCTGTTGAACTGTATTAGTCGACGCGATTCCTATAACGGTAACTAACATCGCAATGAGGAGTAAGACGTTTTTTTTACTTATACTATTAAGAGATAAACGTGTAATAAATAACGGTAATAAAGCAAATGGCAGCGCTAGCCAAACCCCTCTCACGTCTGTGAGTAATAATGCATAAGTACAACCGAAAGCGGCCACCACAGTAATGGCTTTAATAAACAACTTCAGTTGCACTGTCCTGACTAGATACAAACAACACAACAGCATGGACACACAATACAATGCATACGGTATTGGGTTTACAGCCTTTCCAACTCGCTCATTGCCTATCACAAAATGCTCATATATAGCCCAACCGCCGTTTACAATAGCAGAGGTTATTATCAAATAGACAAATATCTTTCGATCTATCTTATACCAAGGAACTAAAGCTAAATACAATGTCGTAACTAGTAATGATCTTGCAAAAGAAAACTCATCGCCTCTCGTTATATACAATAAAGAGAAATAACCGATCACTAAAAAAGACAATTTAATAAAACACTTAAATCTATCATTATCAAAGTTTAAAAAAATTGCTTTTCTATAAAAAAACAAACAGTAAACACAAACCAAAGCAGTTAATCTAGATACAATGAATTTTGTATTGGGAACATTGAATATAACAGCAAAAACCATAAATGCTGGCGACAACAAGAATAGTGTTTCAATATTTTTTTTCATTATTTATATCTATTATTATATATGCTCATCATTACCTTACGGTAAACAACGTATAGTTCTCTAGTTAGCTTTCTATAAAAAGGAGGACGTTTTTCTTCACCAAGCTGAATCGTTGTATCAAAGTCTTGAATACTTTCGACCATGCTTGGAGAAAAAAGGTAACTTGGTGCATCATGTAGATATAAAGAGCCGACATAGTTATCAACTGGAAGAGTCCATCTGGTACATCCATCAACTAACTTTTGGGCTGCAGATGGCGAGATGGCGTAACAAAGTAATCCACCAAAATTATTATCCAAAAAACTAACCGTATATTTGTCATTTTTTTCTTTTATATATGTTTGGCTTCGTTCGCCTTTTTCCTGAAGACGGACAAATCCATACTCTTGTGCTACTTTGCTTATAGATTCAAAGAATTGGTTCAAATGAGGTCTTACGACAACGTCATCCTCCAACACAAGGATAGGCTCATCTATATCAATACATTTCTGCCACAGAAGATAGTGACTCGCATAACACCCCATTTCGCCCTTAGATGGCATACGGCCATTAGTTAGCCACAGACGTTTGAAGTAGTCATACTTAGCAAACAGTGGGTGAGGAGGCTCAGCGCGACCATCTACTGCATCAAAAAATTCGAACTCTAACCCTAAGGCATCAAGCTGCTTTTTTATGTTTTCTCTTCTTTCAGGAGAGCGTTTCAAGCTGATGACGCAGATTTTCATTGATTGATGTCTCACTTACACGAACTGATTACAGTAAACTGGACGCTAATTAGACCATAATCATGCTTCTGTTTGAATTATTTTCCATACAAGAACACGCATTATTGATAAAAGTAGATAAAACCGTGACGTTATCATCACACCAACAATATGCTATCCTCAACGTCGATTCACATGCAGATAACAGTTAGATGAAAATTCTTATCATTGGCCCATCGTGGGTGGGAGACATGGTCATGTCTCAAAGCCTCTATATATCGCTAAAAAAACAGCACCCACAAGCCGAGATTGATGTCCTGGCTCCTGCTTGGTGTAAACCGATTCTTGAGCGTATGCCACAAGTCTCTCGCGCAATCGAAATGCCGATTGGGCACGGTAAGTTTGACTTGTTTGCGAGAAGAAAAATTGGCAAAGATCTGCAAAAAAACCATTACACCCACGCATTTGTATTGCCAAATTCGGCGAAATCCGCATTAATCCCACTGTTTGCGGATATTCCAAACAGAACTGGTTGGAAAGGTGAATTCCGATATGGCTTGCTGACCGATTTAAGACCAGACAAACGTGTCTTCCAATACATGGTCGAACGCTATGTTGCCTTAGCGGTGAGCAAAACAAGCATGCGACAAGAAGTGGAATTAAAAAACTGCCCAACGCCTAAGTTAACGGTTGACTCAGAAAGTCAGAGCAACGCCAGAACTAGACTGAAACTTACGTCAGGCAAACCTATTATTGGTTTATGCCCTGGCGCTGAATTCGGCCCTGCGAAACGCTGGCCAGATCACTATTACGCTCAAGTAGCCAAACATGCCATTTCCTGTGGTTATCAGATTTGGCTATTTGGCTCAGGAAAAGATCATCCCGTCTGTAAACTGATTCGTTCCGCGTTAAATGAAGATGACCAACAGTTCGTTCATAATCTCGCCGGACAAACATCATTAATAGAAGCCGTTGATTTGCTAGCTGCATGCCATACAGTTGTAACCAATGATTCCGGCTTAATGCATGTTTCATCTGCAGTCGGCTGCAATATTGTTGCCATCTATGGTTCTAGTTCACCAGAATATACACCTCCACTGACAGACAAGCTTGCTATGGTGCATACAGATATTGAGTGTCGCCCCTGCTTTAAGCGAGAGTGTCCATATGGGCACCTTGACTGTCTCAATAAGCTGATGCCAGAAAAAGTTATCAACGCTCTAAGTACATTTATTGGAAAAGAAAATAATGAAACACCTTTGGTTTGAGAAAGGCGCTTATGCCGCAAAAAGTGCTCGTCAATATATTAAAGATGAGTTCGAACCCAAGAACATAAAAAAAATTGCTGTCATTCGTCACGCCGCACTAGGTGATCAAGTTATTGTGCGTCCTTTCTTGGTGGAAGCGAGAAAGTTCTTCCCAAACGCAGAAATCACTCTGGTTACCGTTTCCAACTACCTTTACGGCACCCCATCAGAATTAGCAGATAAAACTATCGTGATGAAAAGTCGCGAAGATTCAAAGGGGCTATCGTTAAAAGAGAAGTATCAAGATTACAATCAGCTTGACGAGCAAGATATTGTTTTTGACGTCGCCGGTACTAACCGCTCTTATTGGCTGACGCTACTCACTAAAGCAAAATTAAAAGTAGGATTCCCGTACACATCATTCTTGTGCGGAAAGCTGTACAACCTCGCTGTGTTTCGCTCGGACTTTCAACCTGAAGTTGAATGCATGCTCGACATGTTAAAAATCCTTGGACACAATCCAACTTACCCACTCGACTTCGCTTATCCCGATCACCGTGAACTAAAAGATACCTATCAACCATACGTGGTCTACTTTAGTGGTGCTTCTCAGCTAAGAAAAATACTTTCTAAACAGGAAATGCGTGAGGTCATCGAGCAAGCGATTGAACATCAACCTGATGTTAAGCATGTTTTCCTTGAAGGAAAGAATGATTTTGAGAAAGGTGAATTTTTACAAGATCTTGCTGACGCTGGAAAACTTAAGATTCAACCTTGCTTGCCGCTAGATGAACTGGTCGAGTTTATCGCTAAAGCTACTTTGGTTGTAGCACCCGATACCGGCATACGCAATGTCGCGATATCAACGCATACACCCACTGTTGGTATCTTCTACGCTACGGTTCCATTCCGCTATACACCATTGTACGAAAAACATTGGATAGCAATGAATGCCAATGGCAGTAAGCCAACTAGCGATCAAATCGTTGCATCGATTGGCTGCGCACTAAATTCAAATAATAACTAAAGGTAGGAAATCAAAATAATGAGCCAACTTAAGATATTAATCGCTAATCGATTAATTCGCCTTACAGGAAATATTTTTAAGGTGCTTTCCTATCCATTTCATTGGGCGCTACCAAAAGTTCGCTTTACCATTCCAGCTTATGCGCCAGCCAAAGTAAGGTTAAGCGGCGACAGAGCAATTCCTCGAACCATCTGGCAAACAAACTTTACCGATCAGGCGAGTCTTCCAGTTTATCTGAATTACCTTTTTAACCGCCTGATGTCACTCAACTGTGACTATCGCTACGTAAGCACGGAAGCGAGAGGAGAGTTCCTAAAAGAGAATGCTTCTCCCGAAGTTTATACAGCCTACTCTCGTCTGACCAATGGCGCAGCACAAGCTGACCTTTGGCGTCTGGTTGTCTTAAATACTCAAGGTGGTGTTTATATGGACATTGACGCCACTCTAGTTTGGTCTTTAGACAAACTACTCGGGAATGATAAAGAGCTATATATCAAAGTCAGTAACAACACTGAGATTACTAACTACTTTATTGCATCAGCGCCTAATAACGAGGACTTACAGGCGACGATTGACCAAGTGGTATATAACATCAACCACTATAAACCTGAAATGGGCGTTTACCATTCAACGGGTCCTACCGTTCTGAATCAAGCTCTGGAAGGAAAACCAGTTAATACTGAAGATAGAAAGTACGTTTGTATCCAGGGCACGTTTACCAATGAACATTTTCAGTACATCGATAAGCCACGCGGTAAGTGGACACATATAAACCCAGAAGATCTTGTAAAGTAAACGTGCTAGCCCGATTCTTATACTCTCTACTACTGACACTGGTCGCCCCACTTCTTTTATACAGCCTCTATAAAAAGAAGCAGGGCAAGCCAAGTGTGGGCAAAAGGTGGAAAGAGCACTTCGGTTTTACCCCCACCATCCCTAATTGCCAACAGCCGATTTGGATTCACGCAGCTTCTGTCGGTGAAACGATTGCTGTTACTCCATTGATTAAACAGCTCAAGTCTCGCCACCCTGAGGTAGACATCGTACTCACGACTACAACGTCAACAGGTGCCGAACAAGCCGAGCGGCTAGGAGGCTTAGTTACACACCGCTATACTCCCGTAGATTTCTCATTTGCGATTAGCAAGTTTATTCGAGTCATCAAACCATCACAGTTAATCATTGTTGAAACCGAGTTGTGGCCAAACACTCTTAACGTGGTTGGTAAAGCTGGAATACCTATTACCTTGCTCAATGCGCGTCTGTCTGAAAAATCCTATCGTGGCTATAAAAAAGTTCTCCCCTTATTCATCCCAATGGCCAAACAGCTATCCAAAGTTCTGTGCCAATACCATGATGATGCAGAGCGTTTTTTCAATCTCGGTGTGAATAAGGAAAAGCTGGTCGTCACGGGCTCGATAAAGTTCGATATATCTATAACAGATACCGTACTCACTCAGGGCAATCAATTGAGAGAACAGTTAGGTAAAGACCGCCCAGTCTGGATTGCCGCTAGCACTCATGAAGGTGAAGACAAGCAATTGTTATCAGTACATAGGCAGCTTCTCTCCTATCTACCAGAATGTCTATTGATTATTGTTCCCAGGCACCCAGAGCGGTTTAGCAATGTCGCTAAGCTATCCCAAGAGCTAGGCTTTCTAACAGTAACGAGAAGTAGTGGTAATGTCATCGAACAAGAAACTCAAGTTTACCTTGGCGATACCATGGGAGAGATGCTCACTTTAATGCAGGCCAGTGACGTCTGTTTTATGGGTGGCAGCTTGATCGGAAAAAAAGTCGGTGGCCATAATTTACTAGAGCCAGCTGCACTTGGCATACCGACTCTGACTGGACCAAGTTATTACAATTTTACTGATATCACTCACGCTCTTGTTGCCTCGGGTGCATGTAAAATTACTGACAATGCTGAGAGTATTGTATCGCAGCTAAAGTTCTGGCTAACGGACAAACAGCAGCGACAAGCAAGCGGTCAACAGGCGCTATCTGTGGTAAATAAAAATACTGGTGCCATCAATCAATCCCTCGCTCAAATAGATCTGGACTAGGAACTAAATTACATGAAAAAGCTAATCGTCGACTTAGACGGAACACTCACGCAAGCCAACACTTCAGACTATAAAAATGTCCTACCGCGTACAGACGTGATTGAGCAACTAAAAAACTATAAAGAACAAGGGTTTGAAATAGTGATCGCCACTGCGCGTAATATGCGAACCTATCAAGGTAATATAGGTAAAATCAATATCCATACTCTACCTATCATTACAGAATGGCTGGACAAACATGACATCCCTTACGATGAAATCATTGTAGGAAAACCATGGTGCGGCCATGAAGGTTTCTACATTGATGACCGAGCAGTACGTCCGTCAGAGTTTGCAGAACTCTCATTTGAGCAAATTAACCAGCTATTTGAAAAGGAAAAACAATGTTCCTAATTATGTCCGGAGCCTATGTTGGACAAGAACTGGAATCGGAGTTTGGCCATATTCCACCTAGCTTTTTGCCACTAGGTAATCGACGATTGTTTCAGCATCAAGTTGCTCTGGTACCAGATGGAGTTGATGTATACCTATCAGTTCCAGAATCTTTTTCTGCTTCAAGTCTCGATCAGCAATGGTTAAAACAACAAAATGTAACTTTAATCAATACACCTGATGGTCTCAGCTTGGGTGCTTCCATAGTCGCTGCGATTAATATCAGTGGTCACTCGCTAAACACACCTTTACATATTCTCTATGGCGATACCCTTTTCTCTCAGCTTCCTATCGGTGATGATATCGCGAGTATTTCGACTGCGAAAGACAGTTATAACTGGGCAGTATTAACTGATGACAAGGCTCATTGGCTAAAAGATACCGAACAACAACTAAGCGCAGAAACTAATCGCATTATCGATGGCTACTTTAAGTTTAGCCAACCGCGTGAGTTAGTTCGTTGCATAACCCAAAGCGAATGGAACTTCATCGAGGGGTTAAACCGTTACCATCAATCGGTAGGACTCACGCCTGTTGACTCAAATGGTTGGCTGGATTTTGGCCATGTAAACACTTACTATCGCTCAAAAGCAGAGCATACCACTCAACGAGCGTTTAATGAGCTGACTATAACACCAAAGTGGATTGAAAAAGCGAGCATTAAAAACGAAAAAATTGCCGCAGAGGCTAATTGGTTCGAGCTGCTCCCATATCCACTGCGTGGCTACATCCCACAGTATTTAGGCAGCCGTAACGAGCAAGGCAAAGTTTCATACAAACTTGAATACCTGCATCTTACCGCTTTGAACGAGTTATTCGTTTTTTCCAAATTGCCTACCCAAGTTTGGCAACAAATCCTAACAGGCTGTATTGAGTTCCTGTCTGCTTGCAGCAGACAATCCGTTGAAGCGGGTACTCACACCAACACGCTAGATATTCTCTTTGGCGGAAAAACCCCTGAACGATTAGCTGAATTCTGCCAAGCGCGAAACATCGACCTAGACAGCACTTGGATTTATCAAGACCAAGAAGTCACTCTCAAGCAAATTCTTGCAAATAGTGAGAAGCATCTACCTGACGCCCAAGCACAACTTGGCGTTTTACATGGCGACTTTTGCTTC
Source organism: Vibrio sp. TRT 2004 (assembly GCF_050113735.1). Classification (NCBI taxonomy): domain Bacteria; kingdom Pseudomonadati; phylum Pseudomonadota; class Gammaproteobacteria; order Vibrionales; family Vibrionaceae; genus Vibrio; species Vibrio sp. TRT 2004. The sequence goes on from NZ_JBNJOH010000036.1 coordinate 36,592, forward strand.
AGCAATATCCTATATGACTTTCGAGCTGGCAAAGTAAAAACCATAGACCCTAGAGGGATGACGCCTGATGGACGTCTGACGATCTATGGTGATGTTCGCTATGATCTTGCAAAGCTGAGTCACTCTATTTTGGGGCTATATGATTGGATCATTGCCGGCTACTATGATGTATCCCTTAAGGGCCAAAGTATTACTTTGTGTATTGAAGATAACGGTGCTCATAGAGAAACACAGCAAGCCTTTATACAAATGGTCGAAGAAGAGTTTGGCATTACAGCGCAAAACTTATATGCCATGCAGATCCAACTTTTCCTCTCTATGCTACCACTTCACGCGGATGATAAGCGTCGACAAGATGCCCTATTCGCCAATGCATTCAGACTACATCAAATTCTGCAGAGGCTAGAACAATGATCGTGATACCAATGGCGGGCATGAGCTCGCGCTTTTTTAAAGCTGGCTACACAAAGCCTAAGTACATGCTTGAAGCTCACGGAGAAACCTTATTTGACCATTCTGTTAAGAGCTTTCAGGCTTATTTTGCTTCACTACCATTTCTGTTCATCGTCAGAGATGTCTACGAAACAGAAGCCTTTGTTAAACAGCGAGCACAACAGCTTGGTATCAACGAGTTTTACGTTGTTGTTCTAAACCAAGAAACAAGGGGGCAGGCGGAAACTGTTGCCTTAGGTTTAGAATTATTAGAGCAACAACTTCCCGACTATCAGGGAGTGATTACCGTATTTAACATTGACACTTTCAGGCCTAATTTTAAATTTCCTGATGTCAGTAAAGTCGGTGATGCCTATTTGGAAGTATTTAGAGGCTCTGGTGACAACTGGTCTTTTGCACTGCCAGAAAATGAAGGCTCAACTAAAGTAATCAAAACTGCTGAGAAGAACCCAATATCTGATCTTTGTAGCACAGGTCTGTATCATTTTAATCGCAAGCAAGCCTACCTAGATGCCTATCAAGCCTATGTAGCTAAGCCTAAACAAGAATGGGAAAAAGGAGAACTGTACATTGCTCCTTTATATAACTTACTGATAGAAAAAGGCTTAGAGGTTCACTACCATCTAATTGAACGAAGTGAAGTGATCTTCTGTGGCGTTCCGCAAGAGTACACTGACTTTCTTAATAGGTAGCTAAATGATTCAGATCGAAGATAACGAGATCACTTTTGTTGTTCAAGGTCCGGTTCAAGCGAGTAATGACCGAACTCAACTAACAGGCATCACTAATGAGTGCCTGAGTTCAATTCGACAATTTTTTCCAGCTTCTACCATCATTCTATCAACGTGGAAGGGTCAACCGCATCAAGGCTTGGACTATGATCAGGTACTTGAACTCGATGACCCAGGCTCCAATACTATATATCACGATGGACAACCGCAGACTCTAAACAATAATCGTCAAATGGTTAGCTCCCACTATGGACTCAAAGCAGTAACGACAAAATACGCAGTCAAAATGCGTTCCGATAACAAACTTATTGGCCGACAGTTTGTCGATTTGTACTGCCAGTACGCAAATCTACCTAGGCGAGAGTCGTTTTCCTTTTTTAACCAGCGAACCTTGACCAGCAGTACCTTTTTTATCTCTAGCCACCATGGCAGGGCGGTCTATTTCCACAAAAGTGATCTGTTTGACTTCGGCCTGACCGAGGATCTTCTCACAATTTGGTCTGATAACTGGATACCAGAGCTGAGCTTCACCCTCACTCCTGGCTATAAGGCACGCTACGCTACTACTGAGCAGTTCTTAACGTTAAACTGGTTATCCAGGCTAACAGGCAAGGAACTTAAGACCAATAATCTGACCTGTGAAGATGCAGGCTTAGGTTCTGATTTCTGGCCACAGTTTATCGCTAACAACATCATCGTTGATGCCCCAGAAAAATTAGGGCTAGATGTTACGGAAAGATTTTATAAACGTGGAAATCTAGCTCTGGAGTACGATTTGCAAGACTGGCTCTACCTAAACAATCAGTCAGGTAAGCCATGTGATAAAAAACGTTTGTACCGAGGCTACAAAAACTGGACGGGAACCTTGTTGAGGAAGCTCAAGGGTTAAACTTTTGACTGGTAGCCAGCAAGCAATGGCTGCCAGTCACTTTCCAGCCATGAGATATTACACTTACCCACCTCTTTCACAAAAGATCGCTTCAATCTTTCCAGATTACCTTGTTTCCAGTCATCGCCGGATTGCTGGTAACACTTATCGAAATCGATGATCCAAACCTGCTGCTGGTCATCCACCAGAATATTATGAATGTTGAGATCAGTGTGATTGACTTGAGCGTCATGCATTTTTCTGATTTCTTTACCAATCTTTTGGTACATCTCTGCACTGAGCGGGGCTTGTTGCAAAATAGCCACTAAATCACGAGCATTAGCTACTTTTTCACTCAGTAAATCAGCGCGGTAGGTCAGGCCGGTGCGAATCGCACATGCGGCTATCGGTCTTGGTACATTAACCCCCGACTCTCTCAGTTGCTTTAAAAGCTGAAACTCCTGAAAACTACGCGTCTTCTCCCAGCCAGTAAACCAGTAGCTATCTGCGACCAATTTGCCAAATAGACCACCACGACGATAATGACGTAGAGCTGCAGCAACGGTCTCTGTCTGTACAAACCATGTTGTACCTCGACCAGTCGCACTACCAATAACCTTACCTTCCTTCTGCCAGTAGTTGGCATCAAAAGCCTTTTCTACTGGCTCTTTCAACAATTGTTCATCATACCAAATCGTATGGTTGTTATGAGTAGCAGTCTTCATTGTACTTGGCAACGTGCCCTAAAATTGGCTGAAATCGGTTCTATTTTACATTTATTCGTTAGCTCTGCATAATTCGATATCACTAACAATAAGTTACTCGACACCATGGCCCTTTTTGATACTGCTCCACAATCCCTGTGCATCTTGCGCCTTTCCGCAATTGGTGATGTCTGTAATACCATCGCAGCAGTTCAGGCCATTCAAAAACAGTGGCCAAATACTAAAATAACTTGGATAACGGGAGCACTAGAAGCAAAGTTGCTTGAGAGTATCGATGGGGTTGAGCTGATTGTTTTTGATAAGAAGCAAGGCTGGCAAGCATACCAACAGCTTTGGTCAAAACTCCAAGGCCGTCAGTTTGATGCGCTGCTGCACATGCAATACGCTTTTAGAGCAAGCATTGCCACATTAGGTATCAAAGCGAGATACAAACTCGGCTTTGACGCTAAACGTAGCCAAGATTTCCAAACCCTGTTCACTAATGTCAAAGTACCTTCGCCTAACAAGCCTCATGTCCTCGATGGTTTAATGGCGTTTGCTGAGCAGATTGGTATTGATGATATAACGCCAAAATGGCGATTAAGTTATACAGAGCGAGATGCCAACTGGGCAGAAAATCATTTAGATGCCAGTAAACGAAACCTTGTGCTAGTACCCGGTGCCAGCAAGTCATATAAAAACTGGCATGCACAAGGCTATAGCGAGCTCATTAAGCATGCACAAGCTAAAGGCTGGAATGTCATATTAGCCGGCAGTCCGGCGAAAGTTGAGACAGACTTGGCTGAACACGTTGTTGAGCTATGCCAAAGTTATGTGACCAACCTTGTTGGACAAAGCTCTCTGATGCAGATGCTAGCGTTGCTAGACAAATGCGATTTGGTGATCGCCCCTGATACAGGCCCTGCCCATATGGCGAATGCGATGAACACACCTGTGATTGGTTTGTACGCTCACCATAACCCTCAGCGCACTGGTCCCTATCAATACCCCGACTATGTGGTCAGTGTTTGGCAACAGGCGATCGAAGAACAAACGGGGCAATCTGCCGAGCAACTGAGTTGGCGCTCACGAGTGAAAGACAAACAAGCCATGAACAGAATTACTTCTGATCAAGTCATCGCCATGTTCGACTTGGTCTGTGAAAAAGAGTCACTATTATGAATCAAGCCAGTCAAAACCGAGCGACAATTGCCGCCGTTATTATCACTAAGAATGAGCAGGACAGCCTGCGCGATTGTCTAGAGAGTTTACGCTGGGTTGATGAGATCATCATCGTCGACTCAGGAAGTACAGATAGTACTGAAGCTATCGCCCGTGAGTATACCGAGCATTTTTATGTTAATGCAGAGTGGCCTGGGTTTGGTAAACAGAAGCAATTAGCACAAAGCTACGCCACCAGTGATTGGATTTTAGCGGTCGATGCTGATGAGCGTATTGATGATACATTACGTGAGAACATCCTCGCTATGCTGGAAAACCCGCCACAGAACACGGTATACAACCTTAACGAACTCACTTGGGTATTTGGTCGTTTCCTCAAGCACTCTGGATGGTATTACCGTCACGTACGCCTCTACCCAAATAAACTGACTAAGTACAATGACAACCTAGTACACGAATCTGTGATTATCCCACAAGGCTGTCAGGTGGCAGAGTTAGATGGCGATATTCTTCACTACTCTTATCAGAACCTAAATCACTACTTAGTTAAATCGGCAGGCTACGCCAAAGCTTGGGCAGATCAACGCCAAGCCCGCGGCAAGAAGGCGTCTCTATCACAAGGGATTATTCATGCGCTGGGCTGTTTCCTGAAGATGTACCTACTCAAACGCGGCTTTCTGGATGGTAAACAAGGCTTCCTTATCGCGGTGCTTTCTGCGCACTCCACCTTTGTTAAGTACGCAGACTTATGGGCACGTGATAACGACCCTCACTACAAAAAATAAGTCACCGTTAACGCATCAAAAAGGGCTCATCAGAGCCCTTTATCATTTCAGTAATGTCTTGACCCAAGGTTTCAGTTCTACTAAAACCTGTTCAATATCAATACGCGCCATATCTTCCTGACTCGCTTTGTCATCCGCTTTGGGTGGGCAGAAGGCGATATGATTACCTTCTGAGTTGATTGGCTTCCAACGTAATGGCGTTGCAGAACGTTTACTTGGGAAGAAGCCAACAGTAGGCACATCAATCGCAGCCGCAATATGCAGTGGACCAGTGGAACCAGCAATAAACATATCTGCACAGGCAATAGAGCAAGAGAAGTCCACTAAGCCATCATTGTTATCGTAAAGCACCGCACTGCGGCCATTCTCTGCCATCAGTTTTTGTAACTCCGCCGCTTTTTGCTCTTCTCCTGGGCCAGCAGTCAGCACCACCTCAAAATCGCCCTCTAAGCCACATACTAGCTGGGTGTATTGTGGTAGTGATAAATTATTCGCACTACCGCCACTTCCTGCATGAACATAGATCCATGGTTTATCGCTATTTAAACTCAATTGCTGCGCCAGCTTCGCTTTTTGCTCAACAAGCTGTTGGTCGCTAAACGAAAGATAAGGTGCAGAAGGTTCGACAACTTTCACTTTATTGTCGGTCAGGAAGGCACGAATAAGGTCGAGGTTATATTCAAATTCAGGCTTAGCAGATTGCGAACGTTTCTGCTTGATGCGTTTATTGTAAAAAATCTGCGCCAGCTTAGTTGCTGGAGCTAATCGGTAAGGGACGTTACCTTTCCAGACTAACTTAGCGTTATAAGTGGTTGAGAATAGATTGATTGAGGCGTCGAATTGCTCGGCACGAATCTGCTTTATCAATTCGATTTGTTTGGCTTTGTCACTTTTCTCTGTTGGGTCAACCAACACGCTATCAATCCAAGGACATAGCTCGGCCAATGCCACCGTGTAGTTAGGGACTAACGCAGTGATGTGACAATCTGGTAGTGAGGCTTTCAACATAGCAAAGCTTGGCCAAGCTAGCATGAAGTCACCAATTTTATCGTTACGCACAACCAGTATCTTTTTCATCGTCCCATCCAATTGTCTAATTTGTCCCAATGATAGCGGCTTCAGTGGGTAATTGTGAGCCTTTTTGTTAAGATTGAAGCAGATGGAATGAATTGAGTATCTTAATCGTGAGCCAAAAACGCCTTTCCCGAGTAATTTATCCGGGCACTTTTGATCCTATTACTAATGGACATTTAGATCTTATCGAGCGCGCTGCTGATATGTTTGATGAAGTCATTATTGCGGTTGCGGCCAGCCCAAGCAAAAACACCATGTTTACCTTAGATGAACGAGTCCATTTTGCTCAGGAGGTCACAAAGCACCTAGATAATGTTACCTCAAAGGGCTTTTCGGGACTGATGGTCGATTTTGCCAAACAAGAACAAGCCAATGTGCTTATTCGCGGCCTTCGAACTACCGTCGACTTTGAATATGAGTTCGGCCTGACCAACATGTACCGCCGTTTGATGCCTGGTTTAGAGAGTGTGTTCCTAACGCCAGCTGAAGAGCACGCCTTTATCTCTTCAACCATAGTGCGCGAAGTTGCTATTCACGGTGGCGATGTGACCAATTTTGTCCCGCAAGTAGTGGCAGAGGCGTTGAAAGAAAAAGCGAAGGTATAAGCGAGTGACGAGTGACGAGTGACGAGTGACGAGTGACGAGTGACGAGTGACGAGTGACGAGTGACGAGTGACGAGTGA
>NZ_JBNJOH010000037.1:0-41947 GCF_050113735.1 Vibrio sp. TRT 2004
TGTGTGTAATAACACTCACTCTTAATCAAAAAGCGTGCCAAAATGAAAATGTATATATTTCAACAATTTAAGCATTTTCTAATATACGGGCTGGGCAACTTTTTGCTCGAATCGAGCAAGATCTTGCCCAGATCGAGCAAAAAGTTGCCCGGAAGCAAGAAATGTACCGAGGAGACTGTGAACCATCACAAATGATGAAAAATCAGAAAATACCCCACTGCTACAGAGGGGGCGTTCGCAACAGTATGGTTTGCTATCCAGTGCGTTCAAACCACTGTAAGTGATAGGAGTTAAGCTTTAACGCTGGCTTTTCAGATTCAACATCGTCCAATCGAATAATGGCTAGATGACTCGAGAGAATTGTTGCTGCCTTGCCTTAGCTCTTAGGTACTTATCGAAACACATACAGATGTTACGGATAAGCAAACGGCCACGCAGTGTGACGCGAATTTCTTGGTCATCCACTTCAACCAATTCATCATTGATAAAGGTCTGAAGTAACCCTAAGTCTTCTTTGAAGTACGTATTAAAGTTCACACCGAATTCTGACTCTATCTGAGTTTTATCAAGTTTGAAGTTACAGATAAGCTGTTTAATGACTTCACGGCGTAGTAAGTCATCACTATCAAGAGCTACGCCTTTCCATAGAGCATGGCGCTGATCGTTGACTTGCGCATAGTATTTCTTGAGCTCTTTCTGGTTCTGAGCGTAAGCATCACCAATCATTGAGATAGCAGAAACACCAAATCCGACCAAATCCGCTTCACCTTGTGTGGTGTAACCCTGGAAGTTGCGGTGCAACACACCATTTCGCTGAGCAACCGCTAGCTCATCATCCGGCTGGGCAAAGTGATCCATACCGATAAACTGATAGCCTGCGTTAGTGAGCGTCGCAATGGTATCTTGCAAGATAGCCATCTTCTCTTCAGCTACTGGTAGATCTTCATCTTTGATTTTACGTTGAGCAGCAAAGAGTTGTGGCATGTGAGCGTAGTTAAATACAGAAAGACGTCCTGGGGTCATCTCCAGTACTTGCTTCAGAGTCGCCGCAAATGACTCTTTTGTCTGCTTAGGCAAACCGTAAATAAGGTCTAAATTTGTCGAACGGAAGCCAAGCTCTTTCGCTCGCTCAACCATAGCAAAGATAAACTCCTCATCCTGCTCTCGGTTAACTAGCTTCTGAACTTCTTTATTGAAATCCTGAACACCGATACTCAGACGGTTAAACCCTTCGCTACGCAAGTGATCCAGCATATCCAGTTCAATTTCTCTTGGATCAACTTCGATACTGATTTCTGCTTCAACCTCAAAAAAGAACTCACCACGGAGAATGGCCATTAAACGGCTAATCTGCGCTTTGGTTAAGAAGGTTGGTGTACCACCACCAAAGTGAAGCTGAGTCACTTTTCGCCCTTGCAGTAGTGCCGCACGCGTTCTAATTTCCAGTTCCAGTACATCAAGGTACTCATCCGCTTTATGAGCATGACGAGTAATCACCTTATTGCAACCACAGTAGTAACAAAGCTTGTGGCAGAAAGGGATATGAATGTATAGCGACAAAGGACGCTCAGGATACTGCGTACAAGCCATATCATAGTCGGCGACAGTGAAGGCCTCGTGAAACTCCAACGCGGTTGGGTATGAGGTATAACGAGGACCAGAGTAGTTGTACTTATCTAGAACGGCTTGATCCCAGACAATTTGTTGGCTTGCGACGACAGGCTGCGACATGATGGTAGTTCCGTTTGGGCTGTAAGACTTAATTTGGCTTAAGAAGCCATTGTAGTTAGCAGGCTATTTTGCCACACCTAGATGATAGTCGTCGGGGGACTGGCTGCATTTTGAGTGGCAATACTCAGAATTGATAACTCGATCACTACCCTTTTAGGATAGGTGATCGAGCTATAATACCAATCTAGATCATTTGAACATTGATCTGATTATTCAGCGGTTGAACCTTTTTCTGCAGTTGCTTCAATTCTTCAACAATCGCATCCTGAAGACGAGACTCTGCTTTGTGACGTTCTAGGTTTTGTTTCATGCGATCTTGCTTAGCAAGTTTCTGGCGTTCTTCTCCACGCGCCATATCTTTAACGATATGGAACAGTTCCGATGTCGCCGGATACTCTTTATCAAAATCAACCCTATCTTCACCCTGAACATAATCCATGATGTTGTATAGGCGGATACTCACCTCAGATAGGTCACACTGCTCTTGGATGCCCGCTAAGCAAAGGACGTGGACGCTTTCAAAAATGTTGGCATTACGTTTTTCAATTGCAAGCTTTTGATGCTGCAATTGCAATTCCTTTTGCTTTTTAAGCTTGAGCAGAAGGTAACCCGCATATGATGCTAAGCCGAGAATAATCACTCCGCCCGCGATGGCTAATAAGGTTACATTCATTGGCTCACTTATCCTTTAAATTGGTTCAAATCCAGATCTTCAAACTGAGAGAGTAAATCGTCATCCGATTGTGCTTTCTTGTAGCTTGCTTCCACCATTGGTGATTCATCCGCTGGTTGCTCTGAATCATCTTCATCATAGATACCCAATTGCTTCATCAACACTTCAATGCGCGCAAGTTTCTCATCAACGTATTTCTGTAGGCCTGCACCTAGGTTTTCACCTTCATCAATACGGTCAAGCAACACGTTCAGTTGAGCGTCATTTTCTAGCATCTCTAGCTCTTGTTCAGCATTGAGACGTCGCTCTGATTTGGTTAGCTTCTTCTGCGGCTCGACAATCAAAGGAATCTTTTTCTTGCTGCCTAAACGCGGATCACGCTGCTGACCAGCTGTTTGTGACTTGTGCTGTTTTTCGTCAGAGTTGCGGCTGCCAGTCTTTAGACCTTTGCGCTTTTTATCTCTTTTACGTAGACGTCCTTCAACGTCTGATTGTGTGCGGTTACGTACAACGATAACGTCGTTGTGACCACCAGATCTCTTTTTCTTACTACGGCTCATTACTGGGCTTTCCTTAGTAAAATTACATCATTACCAATAAATTCAAGCTCGAGCTGATCCCGCTCTGCCAGATAGCGAAACGTATTGCGACTAAAAAAGACCACATGCGTAGGATCATTTTTATAGTGCCATGAGGCAAACGCTTCAACATCAATGACCATTTTGGTCATTAGACCAATCCAGCCACCTGGCTTAACTAAATTCAACCATTGCTGCCACACTTGGTTAGGCTGATATAAGTGCTCTATTACTTCAGTGGCAGTCATAAAGTCATACGTTTTACTCAACACCTCAGTATCTGGGTGATAGTAAATATCGTACAAACTCATGGTATGTCCCTGCTCTTGCAACATTAATGATAATGTTGGTCCCGGGCCACAACCAAAATCAATTCCGTGAGAACTTGGCTCAATACGCTCTAATATGGGGTCAGAGACCCTAGATAAAAAGCGTCGATACCCTTCATCGGCTGGTTCATTCTCATGCAAATCGTAGTGGGCTTTTTCTTCTTTTGCATCTAAACGATGATCAGGATTAACGAAAACAAGCTCACACTGCTGACAGCGAAGATACTCTCGTCGCTTATCTGCATAGTAGTGTTCAATCTCCAAGCTTTGGCAAAGGGGGCAGTTATGCATTGTTCCATCCTCAAACGGGGATGCGAAACATACCAGAAAGTCTCCTTAGAGTGGAGCACTATTGTGCAAATATTCATCGATTCATGAAAATTAGGAATAAAAAAAGCGATAGAGCTACTCTATCGCTTTCTAAATGCCTTTCGGCCAAACTGTGTTGCACTTATTTTAGCGCATCAATATTCCATTTGTTTTAGGTGCTTTCCCTGCCAAAAGTGTTGTTTGCCACCATCCTGGTGAGTTTTGGCTTTCCTTTTTACTTCCTGCTACCTGAGCTATTCCTTAGCCTGATCCCTTCCATTGTCTTTAACCATTAGACAAGGTGACCATCCTTATCAAGTAGGTGTCCTACCTACCCTGTATCCATTCTTCAACTACCAAGCGTCCATTACTTGCTTCCATGGAGACTTCCTAGTCTGGTATCCGATATCAACGTCCTGCTGATGAACACACTTTAGCGTTTTACTCTCATTGAACAATCCACTAACAAGAAAAAATACGATTATTTTCTTGTGATTTTTTTATTCATTTATTTTTCAGTTACTTATAAAAACACATGAGAGAAATGAAGTGCAACATATGGTCGATCTCTCACAAACAATAGGGATAGATCATCCATCGTTGACCAAATTGAAATGTGACCAAGCGCAAACGAAAAAGCCCAGAACTGAGTCTGGGCTTTTTCTTTACAACTTTATGCTCGAACGGATAAGTAGGGCTTAGTGCAGGCCACCAACGTATTTAGAAAGCGTATCAATATCTTCATCCGTTAGCTTTTTCGCGATATCACGCATCATAGCGTTCATATCGTTAGCGCGATTGCCATCACGGAATTTCTCAAGTTGGGCTTTGATGTAATCTGCATGCTGGCCAGAAATTTTAGGGAAGCCAGACAATTCAGTACCATTACCACGAGGGCCATGACACGCAATACATGCTGTTAAACCACGCTCAGCATCACCTGCGGAGTACAGCACCTTGCCTTTTTCAACAACATTCTCTGGAGTTGTGTTGTTAGAAATAGGAAGTGATGCGTAGTAAGCAGACAGATCTTGCATGTCTTGCTCTGTCAGCGGCATAGCCATGCCACTCATGACAGGGTCGTAACGACCTTGCTTTCCACCACTGGTCATACCCAGTTTCAGATCTTTAAGCTGCTTTTCAATATATTTAGCATGCTGACCTGCTAGCTTAGGGTACATTGCGAGTTGACTGTTGCCATCAGCACCATGGCAGGCAACACATGTTAGGGATTTTGCTTTACCAGCTTCAATGCTGCCTTGGGCCCACACAGAGCAGCTGGCTAAAAGACTCAAGATTAGCGCTAATTTCTTCATGACATTCCATTATAATTATCAAGCTTCCGGTACCACTCATGGTACAATAGGCGACCTTATGCCGAGCACGGTTATTTTACACAATTTCACAAAAAAGTAATCAATCGACTACACAAAGTCGAGATGGAGTTAACAGTGAGCGTAAAAATTCATTATCAAAACACGCATTTCATCACTAGTGCACCTGATATTCGTCATTTGCCAGAGGATGAAGGTATCGAAGTTGCGTTTGCTGGACGCTCCAATGCGGGTAAGTCGAGCTCTTTAAATCGCCTGACTAATCAACGTAGCCTTGCGAAAACCAGTAAAACCCCAGGTCGTACACAACTTATTAACCTTTTTAAAGTGACAGAGGGTTGCCATATTGTCGATCTTCCTGGATACGGTTTTGCTCAAGTTCCTCTAGAAATGAAGAAAAAGTGGCAAAAGTCTTTAGGCGAGTACCTACAAAAGCGTCAATGTTTGAAAGGACTGGTCGTGCTAATGGATATCCGCCATCCAATGAAAGACCTAGACCAGCAATTAATTTTCTGGGCGGTAGATAGTGGCATTCCTGTTCAAGTCCTGCTTACTAAAGCTGACAAGTTAAAAAGCGGTGCTCGCAAAGCCCAAGTGTTGAAAATAAAGAAAGACGCTGTCGGCTTTGGCGGAGATGTTAGTGTCGCTGCTTTCTCATCGCTTAAAGGCATTGGTGTTGACGTATTACGTAACAAACTTGATGAATGGTTTGCACCAGCACTAGCAGAAGCTCTGATTGATGAGATTGTTGACGAAGAAAATAGTGACAACGAAATCGAATAAGCCCGGATTGTCGTGATATCTAGCCCTGCCTCACTGGTGGGGCTTTTTTATTTGGGCTATCTGAATCCGATAATAAAAGCCCCACCTTGTCAGATGGGGCAACGGGAGAGAATAGGTATTATTAGTTATTATTCGCTAAGGATCTGTTATCTGCCGTTGCAAATCAACTTAATCTCTCCAACTAGAATCCTTCATCAATCAAAAGACAATCAATAACAAACCATTGATTTGATTAGTTTTATTTCAAGTTAGATCTACATTTCACGACGCAGCAAGGTTTTGATTTTCGAGTCAAAATAACCAAAGTGTGACTGGTAATAAGTTACATATTTTCTTTTAGTTACAAAACTGAAGATAGAGATGGTTTGCTTTGATGATATAAGACAGGAATAAAGGCAGCAGAAATGTTACTTGGATAGAGCCACAAAGTTTTACTTGGCCCAATAAAAAACGCCCCAGTCAAAAGCTGACTGGGGCGGCTGAATCAGCCTAATCCAATAACGTGAAACAAAAGGTCTGAAAGATAGAACATCTTACCTCTGTACCCTACGTCGATTAATGTACAACAATTGGTCAGAAATGAAAACCACTTTTGTAAGTTTTTTTCATTAAAATTTTGTTAAGCAACATTTAGGCAGAATGCCCCGACACTTTATTCACGCCAAAAAAAAGCCAGCGTTTGTGCGCTGGCTCATATTAATCTCATTGAAATGGCTATTTTTTGTCTAGTGAGCCTGTTCCCAGTTATCACCATGACCCGCTTCAGCCACAAGAGGCACTGCAAGTTCAGCTGCTGATTCCATTAATTCTTGTACTTTACTTTCAATTTCGGTCAAAGCTGACTCTTGAACTTCAAAAACCAGTTCATCGTGAACTTGCATCAGGAGTTTTACTCGACCATCACCTTCAGCTTGAATCCACTGATCGACTAACAACATCGCTTTCTTGATGATATCGGCCGCAGTTCCCTGCATTGGAGCGTTGATTGCCGCTCGCTCTGCAGCTTTGCGACGCATGCCATTACGAGACTGAATTTCAGGTAAATGCAAACGGCGACCAAAAATGGTTTCAACATAGCCCTGCTCTGCTGCTGCGCTACGAGTATCTTCCATGTACTGCATGACACCTGGGTAACGTTCGAAGTATTTGTTCATGTAGTCTTGCGCTTCGCCACGAGGGATACCAAGTTGCTTCGCCAAACCAAAAGCACTCATGCCGTAAATCAGACCAAAGTTAACCGCTTTAGCGCGACGACGTTGTTCAGAACTCACTTGCTCTATTGTGATGCCCATGATCTCCGCAGCCGTAGCAGCGTGGATATCTTTACCTTGCTGGAACGCGTCCAGTAGTGCTTTATCACCCGATAAGTGAGCCATAATACGCAGTTCGATTTGCGAGTAGTCGACTGCCATGATCTTGTACCCGTGAGGCGCCACAAATGCCTGACGAATTCGACGGCCTTCTTCATTACGGATAGGGATATTTTGTAGGTTAGGATCCGTTGATGACAAGCGACCTGTCGCAGTGACAGCTTGATGATAGGAAGTATGCACACGGCCTGTCACCGGATTAATCATCTTCGGTAGCTTATCCGTGTAGGTCGACTTCAACTTCGCTAAGCCACGATATTCTAGGATTACTTTAGGTAACGGATAATCTAGAGCCAGTTCTTGCAGTACTTCTTCATTAGTTGATGGCGTACCAGATGGCGTCTTCTTAATAACAGGCAGAGCCATTTTTTCAAATAATAGAACCTGCAACTGTTTAGGAGAGTTCATGTTGAACTCTTGCTCAGCGATCTCATACGCCTTCTGCTCTAGTTCATCTAAGCGTAGGGCGATTTCCTGAGACTGGGCTGCGAGTTTCATATCATCAATGAGAACACCAGTACGCTCAATACGAGAAAGAACAGGCACCAACGGCACTTCTATCTCTTGGTAGATCGATTTAAGCTTAGCGTCTTGTTCGATGTTTTCCATCAAGCGGTTGTGAAGACGAAGTGTGACATCGGCATCTTCGGCTGCATATGGTGAGGCTTGATCAAGCTCAATCTGGTTGAAGGTAAGTTGCTTTTTACCCTTACCAGCAATCTGTTCAAATGAGATACAGCTATGCTGAAGGAAACGAAGTGCCAAGCTATCCATATCGTGCTTGCCGCCAACGCTGTTATAAACGTATGACGCTAACATGGTGTCATGCTTGATGCCTTTCATCTCAATACCATAACGAGCGAGCACGCTAGCATCGTATTTCAGGTTTTGTCCCACTTTCGCTTGGTTATCGTCTTCTAGTATTGGCTTCAACTGCTCCAACACCCAATCACGGTCTAGCTGCTGAGGTGCATCAAGGTAATCATGGGCAACAGGAACATAAGCGGCTACGCCCTCTTCTGTCGCAAACGACACACCGACTAAATTTGCGACCATGTAATCTAGGCTGTCAGTTTCTGTGTCGAAAGCGAAGACTTCCGCTGATGTTAGTTTCTCTAGCCAAACGTTGAATGTCGCTTCATCCAGAATCGTCTCATACTGACTACGATCTATGGTCACTGCCGATGTATTCATATCTGGCACTGAGCTTGCTGATGCACTATTAATCTGAGCACCTGACTTTTCGTCGGCTGCTACGACACCCGTGCCACCATCAAGCAGCTCATTTAACCATGATTTAAACACTAACTGACCGTAGAGCTTAATCAATTCATCTTTATTCGGTTCCGCCTTGAGAAGTGATTCAGGCGTGCAATCTAACTCAACATCCAGTTTGATGGTTGCCAATTGGTAAGAAAGCTCAGCATTCTCTTTGTTATCAATTAGCTTCTGCGCCATGGTCTTAGAACCACGGAACCCTAAGCCTGCGATATCATCAAGGTTTTCATAAAGTTTATCGATACCACCGATCCCTTGTAGCAGTGCCGTGGCCGTTTTATCACCAACACCAGGAACCCCAGGAATGTTATCCACTTTGTCGCCCATTAAAGCGAGGTAGTCGATGATCAACTCAGGAGGAATACCAAACTTCTCAACCACTCCTTCACGATCCATTACCACGTTAGTCATGGTATTGATCAGTGTGATGTTGTCGTCGACCAACTGAGCCATGTCCTTGTCACCCGTACTAATCAGTACCGGCATGCCTTCTTGCGATGCTTGGTAAGCTAACGTACCGATGACATCATCCGCCTCAACTCCGGGAATGCAGATCAATGGTAAGCCCATTGCACGAATGACGTTGTGCAATGGTTCGATCTGACAGCGTAGATCATCGGGCATCGGTGGTCGGTTTGCCTTGTACTCTGGATACATGTCATCACGGAAAGTTTTACCTTTCGCATCAAAAACCACAGCAATACGGTCAGAAGCAAATTGACGCATCATGCTGCGCAACATATTCACCACACCATAGACAGCGTTGGTAGGAATATCACCATTGCTCATCGTGCCTGGATAAGCATGGAATGCGCGATAAAGGTAAGAAGAACCGTCGATTAGGATTAACGGATTATCAGGAATATGAGCCATAGCTTGTACGTATCCAAAGAGAATGCAAATAAGATCTGCCTAGGATGCCATGACTGCGAGAGTGAATCCATTTTAACTCTTTGCGACCGACTCACACATTTGCACATTCCTTTTTCAACACAACGCCAAAATTGTGGATAACTCTGTTTATATAATTTACCCACAGGATATAAATGGTTAGCAAAAAGACAACCAGCACAACATAACTACATGTAATAAAAGAACATTTAATTAGATCGATCATTCCCAGCTCGATCTAACAATGATCCTTGACTGTGGAAAAGACTATTGGTGTCCTTTTGTTCATCCAAAAATCTTAGCTATAAAAAAAGCGACATCTTTCGATGTCGCCTAGCAAAAAGGGGTCAAAGCATATTCAGGTGAATGTCTCTGCTTTGCCATAAAGCTATAAATTACACTGGAAGCAATGTGAGCAATGTCGTGTCAAAAAGAACTCGTGCAAGTTCGATTAAGTTCAGTGTCATCACCGTCTCCATATTGAATCTGGTAACTCAACGTCCTTGTGAACTTCTCTCATTCCCTAAGACGAGACAAATAATAACCATTCTCATTTGATGCGTCAATATTTAAATGAGAAAAAATCTCATTTAATTTTTATGACAGTGCTATAACTGCTTTACGAAGTGGATTCTACTCTCTATCAGTGGATGCTTTTCTTCAAAATTTTCAATCAGATATCCATTTCTAACCAGCAGTCTTAACATCGCAGGAAATTGATTTCTCGATTTCACTTTTAGCTGCTTATAACCCTGCTCTGCTACCCACTGTTCTTGAATTTCCAACAGTTTTTGCGCCACACCTTTATTACGAGCCAGCGAAGAAACACCTCCGAACCAGCTGTAAAAGGTGTGCTCATCCAATTGATAGCCAATTTTAAAGCCAAGTAGCTTGTCCCCTTCTTGCGCGACCTGAATCAGAGATCGAGCTTTACCTTCCAAGCGCGCCGATAAGCTTTCGAGCGTCTCTTTATGAGCAAACTCTTGGATCTGCTCTACAACTTGGACACACTCTGCGAGCGTTCCCTGACGATAAACTACACTCACTATCAAACTCCTAAACGAAAAAAGGCTGACAACTGCCAGCCTTTCGAAATTACAAACTCATCACAACTATTCTTGCTCTTCTCGTAAGAAAGTCGCTGCTTGAGCATTTTCTTCCGCTAGCCACTCTGCTACGTCTTTGGCAAAGTAGGTCAGAATGCCATCAGCACCTGCGCGCTTAAAGCACAACAGAGATTCCATCACCGTCTCACGCTCTTTCAACCAACCATTGGCAAAGGCCGCTTTGTGCATCGCATACTCACCAGAAACCTGATAAGCAAATGTTGGAACTTGTAGTTCAGACTTAACACGACGAACGATATCAAGATAAGGCATGCCTGGCTTAACCATAACCATATCGGCGCCTTCGTTGACGTCCATCGCGACTTCGTGAATCGCTTCATCACTGTTCGCCGGATCCATTTGGTAGTTCTTCTTATTGCCACCTTTAAGGTTGCTAGCACTACCAACCGCATCGCGGAATGGGCCGTAGTAACATGACGCATACTTCGCAGAGTAAGCCATGATCTGAGTATTGATGTGACCTGCCTGCTCAAGCGCTTCTCGAATTGCGCCGATACGACCATCCATCATGTCAGAAGGCGCGACGACATCTGCGCCTGCCTCTGCGTGTGATAGCGCCTGTTTAATCAGAACTTGAGTGGTTTCATCGTTAAGTACGTAACCCTCTTCATCAATGATGCCGTCCTGACCATGTGTGGTGAACGGATCAAGAGCCACATCTGTGATAACACCGATTTCTGGGATGTGCTCTTTTAGAGAGCGAACTGCACGTTGCACCAAACCTTCTGGGTTGTACGCTTCCGCTGCGCACACACTTTTTGCGTCTTGATTCACAACAGGAAATAGAGCAATCGCAGGCACACCCAACTGAGCAAGGTATTGAGCTTCTTCTAACATCAAATCAATAGAAAGACGTTCAATGCCTGGCATAGATTCCACGGTTTCGCGGCGATCTTTACCCATTAAAATAAACATTGGGTAAATCAAATCATTTACAGACAGTTGGTTTTCAGCCATTAGACGGCGGCTAAAGTCATGCTTGCGCAGACGGCGCATGCGACGGCCAGGGAACTGACCTTGAATCGAAACTGACACTCTATTCTCCTTGTCTGGTGAAAGTGCTTGGATTGCATAATATCACTCCTTGGTAGTGACGCTAGCAACAAAGCAGAAAAATGCAAAAAATGACCAAATGCTCACACTGCCGTATACTGGCATCCATTCAATGAGTTCCAGAGACAGACCATGATCGATACCCATGCGCATATCTATGCCAGTGAATTTGATGCAGACCGTGATGACGTAGTTAAACGGGCCCTAGCCCAAGGCATTGATAGAATATTGTTACCTAATATCGACTTAGATTCGATAGAGCCAATGCTCGCCACTGAAGCGCAATACCCACAGATTTGCCGTTCGATGATGGGACTCCACCCTTGCTATGTCGATGGTAATGTCAAACAGACGCTAGATATCATCTATTCATGGTTTGAGAAACATCGCTTTATTGCCGTAGGCGAGATCGGTATTGACCTTTACTGGGATAAAACCTTTAGAGTAGAGCAAGAGATGGCCTTCATCACACAGCTCAATTGGGCTAAAGAGATGAAACTGCCGGTTGTCATCCATACGCGAGATTCGATCGAAGAAACCCTGGGCTTACTAAGTCAGGAACAAGACGGTTCCCTATCAGGCGTGTTCCACTGCTTTGGTGGCAGCCTCGAAGAGGCTAAAGCAATCAATGACCTCGGATTCCACCTCGGCCTTGGAGGCGTGTCTACTTTCAAAAATGGCGGAATGGACAAGGTGATACCTCATCTTGATATGAACTATGTCATCCTTGAAACAGACTGCCCTTATTTAGCACCTGTTCCTCATCGTGGTAAGCGTAATGAGCCCGCTTATACCGCTTTGGTTGCCCAACGCATCGCTGAGCTACGTCAAATCAGTGTCGAGCAGGTAGACCAGTTAACCACACAAAACGCAACAACCCTGTTTGCCCTTTGAATCAACATCTCTTAAACGAAAAAGGCTTGCCGATTGGCAAGCCTTTTATGTCTTTGGCAGAAGATTAGACTTCTTCTTCCTGTTCATCAGCCTCGTCCTTGCGAACATAGAAACGAGCAAAGAATAAACCCACCTCGAAAAGCAAACACATCGGTATTGCCAGCAAGGTTTGTGAAATCATATCTGGTGGCGTTAGCATCATACCAACGACAAATGCGCCGACCACAATATATGGACGTTTTTCACTCAAACTTTTCGGTGTGGTTGCACCTGTCCAACACAACAAAATAATTGCGACTGGAACTTCAAATGCAATACCAAATGCGAGGAATAGAGCCAGTACAAAATCGAGATAACTCGAAATGTCTGTCGCAAACTCCACCCCACCCAACGAGATAGCGGTGAAGAATCCAAACACTAACGGAAATACCACAAAGTAGGCAAAAGCAACACCACAGTAAAACAGTAGTGAACTTGAAAACATAAGTGGCATGATGAGTCTACGTTCATGTTTATATAAGCCCGGTGCAACGAAAGCCCAAACTTGATAAAGAATAAACGGTACCGCGAGAAAAATAGACGCTATTAATGTCAGCTTTAACGGGGTAAAGAACGGAGATGCAACATCAGTTGCAATCATCGTTGCCCCTTCTGGTAAACGCTCTACCAAAGGTGCAGAGATAAACTCATAGATATCATTGGAGAAATAGATCAGCCCTATGAACACCACCAACACGGCTAGAATTGCACGTAATAAGCGATTTCGTAGCTCCAATAGGTGACTGATCAAAGGCTGTGTCTGCTCAACAGAAGACATGGAAACCTCTACTCAAAAAAATCGAAAAGGAGCTGCAATTAAACAGCTCCTCCTAATGCGAGACTATTCGGCTTTTTTATCTGCCTGTGGCGATGGTTGAGGAGATAAACTCTCAACCTTCTCCCCGGAGTCATTGGCGCTTGGAACGGATTCAATACTCTCATTCACTGTCTCAGACTTATTCAATGCTGAGTCGCTTTTGCTCGCATATGGGCGCTGTACATCTTGCGCAGCTTGCTTCAATTGCTCTACCGAAGCCTTCAGATCTGGGGAAAGGTCTTCCATCCCCATTTGTTCCGCTTTACGCAAGTTTTCTTGCAGTTCTTGTATCTTAAGCTCGTGAGAAAGCTCGTCTTTCACACTGTTCGCCATATTCTTTGCTGCGCCTATAAACTTAGAGACACTGCGAATTGCATGAGGCAAACGCTCCGGACCAAGAACCACCAGCCCAACGACAGATATTAATACCAGTTCCCAAAAACCGATATCAAACACGAGTTACGCCTGCTCTTTGTCTTTCTTAGTTTCAGCAGTCGCGTCCGTTTTCTGCTGCTCTAGGTTCTTTTGCTCGAAGTCAGCGTCTTTCTTAGCTGCATCATCTTCACTCATCGCTTTCTTAAAGCCTTTTACTGCACTACCAAGATCGCCACCAATGCCACGTAGTTTCTTAGTACCAAACAGCAGAACAACGATGACAGCAATAATTAGAAGTTGCCAAATACTAATACCACCCATTCTTTTTACCTCGGGTCTTATTAAACAAAATTATTTCAAGAGTTTAACGTCTATCGACGATAAGCTCGCCAACTAAGCAACCAAAATGTGACGCCACCTAGTGCACTCACCATTGAAAGTTGCTCATATGTGCTGTTGACCAATATTGCCGAGCATACGACTAATGTGGCACCAACACCAAATAAAAATTTTCCTGTCGCTTGCTGACGCTTGCTGGAACGATAACCTTGATATAGCTGATCGATACGCTGATTCATCATCTTGCCCTGACGCAAGCTGTCATACAGAAGCTCAGGCAGCTCTGGCAATTTTTCTGCCCAGAACGGCGCTCTATCTTTCACCGCATTAATCACCGCCTGAGGCCCTACTTGGTTCATCATCCACTCTTCGAGGAATGGTTTAGCGGTTTCCCACAAATCCAATTGAGGGTATAGCTGTCGACCTAGGCCTTCCACATAGAGCAAGGTTTTTTGTAGCAAAACCAACTGAGGCTGAACTTCCATATTAAATCGTCGTGCTGTATTGAAGAGATTCAATAGCACATGACCAAATGAAATTTCGCACAAAGGCTTTGCAAATATAGGTTCACATACAATACGGATAGCAAATTCAAACTCATCCACATTGGTTTCACGTGGAACCCAACCTGACTCAACATGCAGTTCAGCAACTCGGCGATAGTCTCGGTTAAAGAAAGCCAAAAAGTTCTCTGCTAAATAGCGTTTATCTTCACTATTAAGCGTACCGACAATGCCACAGTCTAAGCCTATCCAACGAGGATTCTCAGGGTGCTCCGGCTCAACAAACACATTGCCCGGATGCATATCAGCATGAAAAAAGCTGTCTCGAAATACCTGAGTAAAAAACACGCTCACACCACGTTCCGCTAGCAGCTTCATGTTAGTGCCATTCGCCTTCAGACCTTCGATGTCCGATACTTGAATGCCGTATATTCGCTCAGAAACCATGACAGTTTTATTACTGAAATCAGTAATCACTTCTGGAACGTAAAGTTCTTCACTTCCTTCAAAGTTTCGTCGCAGCTGAATCGCGTTCGCCGCTTCACGTCTTAGATCAAGCTCATCAAGTAAGGTTTTCTCGTACTCACGCACGACCTCGACCGGTTTTAAACGACGTGCTTCAGGAAGTGCTTTTGCGACTATACGCGCCATGCGGTACATCAGTTTTAGATCTGCATCAATGACCGGGCGAATATCTGGCCTAATGACCTTTAATACCACTTCTTGGTTAGTCGACTTAAGCTTAGCCGTGTGAACCTGAGCAATGGAGGCCGAAGCCAGCGGTTTGATATCAAAATCATCAAACCAAGTGTCAAGTGCACCGCCTAGCGCCTGCTCTATTTGCTGTTTAGCTAGCTGACCATCAAATGGGGAAACCTGATCCTGCAATAAGGCAAGTGGATCGGCAATCTGAGGAGGAAAAAGATCGCGACGTGTCGACATCATCTGACCAAACTTAATCCATACCGGACCAAGTTCTTGCAGCGCTAGTCGCAGTCTATCGCCAAGTGGCTTGTCTGGATGTTGATTCTTAATCCAGAACAGACTTTTTCGTGCTAACAGAGGCGCTTTAGTTAATTGATGATTGGGTAGCAACTCATCAAGACCATATTCCAATTGGACTCGGATGATTCGGTATAAGCGACGCAGCTCAGTTAAGGTCATGCACGCTCCAATAGCTGATTAAGTTTCGCTTCCACACGTGCAGCTTGGCTTCTGACATCATCAACTTGATCACAGAAGTGAGCAATTTCAAGTGGCGCAGGAGCTATTTTCCATTCTTCAGTTAAGACTTGAGCAAGGTGGTTTTGATGCTTAGTCGCTTGTGACTTAATCATTTGACCCACGTTGGCAGCGCCTTTCACGACAGTGTGAGCAACCACATCACCAGTCACTCTAGACAACCACTCTTCAATGTCAGGTTTGCAATCCGTCATAAGCTGAGAGAACTTCTGTGCCAGTTGGATATCACCTTCAAGAATCAACTTATCTTGTTTGATCAAACGAGTAATGTTGGATTGCTCACGCAATTCTGGAAGCACAGATAGATTGAGGGATAAGTAACAATCTGGCTCGCCTTCATAGTTTGCCAACACATCAATTTGCTGGCTAAAGATAAAGGTTAGTGTTTTATTCAGTTCTTTGAGATGAACTTGAATAACCTGACCTTTTAAACGGGCAAGACGACGACCCAATTCTGGGTCATCCTTAATTAGAATGTTGAGCGATGTTTCAATCACTGCCGTTACAAGTGGTTCAAATGGCATAGCGGATAACCTTAGAATTTGTAACCACGGTGCAGCGCAACGATGCCACCAGTCAGATTGTAGTAACTGGTTTGCTCAAAACCGGCTTCGTCCATCATCCCTTTTAGCGTCTCTTGATCTGGGTGCATACGGATAGACTCTGCAAGGTAACGGTAACTCTCTGCATCGTTGGCCACCAGTTCACCCATTTTCGGCAATAAATGGAAAGAGTAACTGTCATAAACCTTTGATAGAGGTTCAAATACTGGCTTAGAGAACTCAAGCACAAGCAGACGACCACCCGGCTTTAATACACGGTACATGGAACGCAGTGCTTTATCTTTGTCCGTTACATTACGTAAACAGAAGCTGATTGTAATTGCATCAAAATAGTCGTCAGGGAAAGGGAGTTCTTCCGCGTTAGCCTGAACATAATGAACATTACCAACAATGCCATTGTCACGTAACTTATCACGACCCACGTTAAGCATTGAGTTATTGATATCCGCGAGAATGACATGACCTTTTTCGCCGACGATACGTGAGAATTTAGCCGTCAGATCACCTGTACCACCACCAAGGTCAAGAACACGCTGACCAGGACGAACACCACTGCAGTCGATCGTAAAACGTTTCCATAAGCGATGGATACCACCTGACATCAGGTCATTCATGATGTCGTACTTAGCTGCCACAGAGTGGAAAACTTCAGCAACTTTTGCGACTTTCTCTTCTTTCGCTACGGTGGTGAAACCAAAATGCGTGGTTTCATTAGATTCTAAAGCTGTATTCGATTGCACGCTTGTATCCGTCATTGTGATTCCTCTTCGTACAGTGCATTGAATTAATACGACCTAAGCACTGCGGGCGATTAGTTTACTTTATCCTCATCCGTATGTCTTTCAGCGAACGAGTCATTTTTATCCAAGCTTGCATTTTCTGTGAATTGATCATGATGTGCGAGCTGAGCTAAGTCATTTGAGATGGATTTTTTCACCTCCACTCCGAGCTGCTTAAAGCTTTCTGCCTGACGAATCACATTACCTCGTCCGGTAACAAGCTTATTCATCGCCCCTTGATAATTCTGATTCGCTTTGTCAAGCGCACCACCTAAACTCTCCATGTCGTCAACAAACAAACGCAGCTTGTCATAGAGCTTACTAGCCCGTTCAGCAATGATTTGTGCATTTTGGTTTTGACGCTCATTACGCCATAAATTATCAATGGTGCGTAAAGCAACCAACAAGGTCGTCGGACTGACTAAAATGATGTTCTGCTCCATTGCATCTTTGACTAGGCTTGGGTCTGCCTGAATCGCAACTTGGAAAGCAGGTTCGACGGGAATGAACATCAATACGTAATCTAAGCTCTGGATACCTTTTAGTTGATGGTAGTCTTTCTGGGATAACCCTTTGATATGAGCACGAATTGCAAGTAAGTGGTCACTTAAAGCACGCTCCCTATCATGGTTAGTTTCCGAGTTGAAGTAACGCTCGTAGGCGACCAGTGCCATCTTCGAATCCACCACGACTTGCTTATTCTGCGGTAAATGAACAATGACATCTGGCTGATAGCGTTTTCCAGCCTCGTTCTGTAAGCTGACTTGAGTCTGATACTCATGTCCTTCACGTAATCCCGATTCCGCTAACACCCTTGCAAGTACCACCTCACCCCAGTTGCCCTGCTGCTTGTTATCACCTTTCAAGGCTTGAGTGAGATTCAACGCTTCCTTACTCATCTGTTCATTGAGACGTTGTAGATTCTTAAGCTCATGAACTAAGGTATGGCGCTCTTTCGCTTCTTGATTGAAGCTATCACTAACCTGTTTCTTAAACCCTTCGAGTTGCTCTCTTAGCGGCGTCAGCAAACCATCGAGGCTTTGACGATTTTGCTGATCAACCTTTGCGGTTTTGGCGTCAAACAACTGGTTAGCAAGATATTCAAATTGCTGCTTTAAACGTTCTTCTGCTTGTTCCAGTAACTGTAGCTTCTCATGATTAGATTTATTCTCTTGCTCATGACGTGCTTCCTGCTCACGCAACTGTGCTTCAAGCTGAGATTTTTGTTCACGAAGACGATCTAAATCATCAGCGTACTGCTGGCGTTCTTGTTTCACCGCTTCAAAGTAACGCAGCTTCTCAAGCACCGCCATCAACTTTCCGTGAGATTGTTTAATTTCAAGAGCCGCTCTATCACGCTCACCATCGAGTTCATCAAGATCTTGCTGAGCTTCTGCCAGCTCCTTCTCTAGTTGTGCTATTTGCGTACTCGCCAACTGTTGATTCGATTCTACTTGTTGTTCAAGGAGCTGTTGGTTAAAACGCATTTTTTGTTTGACCCACCAGCCAACGACCAACCCACTGGTTATTGCACTGATCATTCCACTAACCAGCACGCCTTGATGCTCAAGAATCCATTGCATAATAATGATTTAACTCTTCATATTTCGATAGTTTCAATGGTATTTGACCACTGGATAAATGTCCAGTTTGTCGGCTGGATATCGAACAGCTAGACTAGGCGCTCCGCACTCTGTACCACACCAATGGCTAACGATATACAAGTCATTGGTTTTATTAAGGAACATCATGAACGAGCGTCGCGCTTTAGGATTAGGTTTATCGGCTGTATTACTCTGGTCAACGGTAGCCACTGCTTTCAAACTCACTCTGGCAGAGTTCTCTCCAATTCAAATGCTTACCATCGCAAGCATTGTCTCTGCCATTGCGCTTTTGGTCATATGTACCGTTCAAGGCAAGCTCAAACTATTACCAAGCACGTTCCTCTCTAACCCTTGGTACTACATACTACTTGGCCTGATAAACCCTCTTGCCTACTACATTATTTTGTTCAAGGCCTATGATTTGTTGCCCGCATCTCAAGCACAGGCTATCAATTACAGCTGGGCGATTACTCTTACTCTGATGGCCGCTGCTTTTTTAGGGCAAAAGATTCGTAAGCAAGATTGGCTTGCCTGTACCTTTAGCTATCTTGGGGTCATTGTGATTGCCACTCAAGGCGATGTTCTCGGTTTGAATTTTGACAGCCCACTTGGCGTTGGTTTAGCACTACTTTCGACTCTGTTGTGGGCAAGCTACTGGATTCTCAATACCAAAAACAAAGCGGATCCAATTGTTGGCGTGCTATTAGGTTTCCTAGTCGCAATCCCTTGTGCTATTGGTTTAGCCCTGTATGAAGGCCTTTCCTTTACACAGATATCGACTCAAGGCTGGTTTGCGGTGACCTATGTGGGGCTTTTTGAAATGGGTGTTACTTTCGTCTTATGGCTAAGTGCATTGAAACTCACGCAAAATACGGCGCGTATTAGCAACCTAATTTTCGCCTCACCTTTTATCTCATTGATGCTACTGGCAAGCATTATCGGAGAGCAGATTCATCCATCCACTCTCATCGGGTTGGTCTTAATTATAGTGGGCTTGGTGATCCAGCAGATAAGATTTGGCAAAAAGGATGTTAGCAAACAAGCCATCTAACAGATTCACAACCAATCACTGGCCTATCTATTTAGAACAATTGATAGGCCAGTTCGCTTCCCTGACCACGCACTTTATCAATTTTGGACGCCAGTTCTGGCGATACATGCAGAGCTTGAGCCGCTTTGCTATTGGCTAAATAGCGTTGCTTTTCATGTTCGTCAAACATCGCGTCCCAACTCTGATGAGCATCACGAGCTAAGTACATCAGACAAGCGAGTCGTTTGGATTCAACCGCTTTGGCAGGGTGATTAACATTGGCTATCGCATCCACCAGCTCATTAGGAAACTTCCAACTTTCTGCCAATACTGCGCCAAGCTGCTGAGCATCAACACCAAGCACTTCCCTCTGCACCAAAGCCGCATTTTCTCCATTTGCGACACGCTGACTAATCGCAACCGCTTTTTCCGGTTCTAATGTGTGAATCATTAACTCGCCGATGTTATGCAAAATACCCGTTGTGAACGCTTCATTAGGATCGAGTTTGATATCTTTTGCGATGGTACTGGCGATCGTGGCCACTTCAAACGTGCCAGCCCAGTAGTCTTTGATATTGAGAGTTTCTATTTTTGGAAAGCTACAAGCCAAAATAGAGGATGAGATAAGATTGCGAATGGCTCCGATACCGATACGAACAATGGCATCATTAATATTGGAGGTACCTTTAACGCCTCCAAACTGAGCTGAGTTTGCCATCCTCAACACACGAGCCAGCAGCACCTGATCCATAGCCATTTTATGTGCAAGCTCACTAAAGTCGATTGAGTCACGGTTAACCATCTCGAGCAGTTCTTGCAAAACACTTTCGATACGAGGTAATTCATTTATACGAGATATCAGTGCTTCTTGGCTCATAGAGTTCACTCCTTCGCTACCCTTCACTTTTTTATAGGATAAGTGTAGTACCTACGAGTGAACTCTATTCATATTTACTTCACGAAAATTACACCCACTGACCCGCCACAAAGCCCGAGCTCCAGCACCACTGGAAGTTATAGCCGCCGAGCCACCCTGTTACATCCATTACTTCGCCAATAAAGTACAAGCCTTTGATTTGCTTACACTCCATTGTTTTTGAAGAAAGATGATTAGTGTCCACGCCACCCAGAGTCACTTCTGCGGTTCGATAGCCTTCAGTTCCATTAGGCATTACCTGCCAGTTTTCCAAGGTATGGGTGATCTCACCAAGTTGCTTGGTGTTAAATTGTTTAAGCGGCTTATCTTGCAGTACTTTTCTATCGATGAGTACTTCAACTAAGCGCTTAGGTAACACCTTCGCCAGGGTATTCTTCAGTGTCTGATTTGGGTGCTTCTCAAGTGAGCGTTGTAGCAGTTCATCAATATCAGCTTCAGGCACTAGGTTAATCGTCACCTTCTCTCCTGCCTTCCAGAATGACGAGATCTGTAGTACCGAAGGACCTGACAATCCACGGTGAGTAAATAGCAGCGCTTCCTTGAACATTGTGCCATCTTGAGCAGTGATCTCAGCAGGAACAGCAATTCCAGATAACTCAGCAAATGCTTCTTTATCTTCTTTGTGCAGAGTAAACGGCACAAGACCTGCTGTGGTTGAGATGACCTCTAGACCAAACTGTTCCGCAATCTTGTATCCAAATGGTGTCGCGCCCAGCTTAGGCATAGAAAGTCCGCCCGTTGCAATAACTAACGATTGGCATTCAATCACATTGGTGTTGGCATGCAATACAAAACCATGCTCGGTTTTCTCAATTTGGTGAACATCTTGCTGATAACGTTGTGTAATCGATGGTAAATCGCATTCAGCAAGCAGCATTTTCACTATGTCTTTTGACGTGTAGTCACCAACGCAAAATAGCTGACCATGATCACGCTCTTCAAACTCAATACCATGTTTGCTGACCATGGAAATAAAATCCCAATTGGTATATTGAGATAATGCCGATTTAACGAAGTGAGGGTTTTGGCACAGGTAGTTATTCGCTGACACATCGTAATTAGTAAAATTACATCGACCACCACCAGCAATAAGAATTTTACGACCTGGCTTTTTAGCATGATCGAGCACTAGTGTCTTACGGCCACGTTTCCCAGCTTCCGCCGCACACATTAGCCCCGCAGCGCCAGCTCCGATGATGACAACGTCATACTTTTCCGTCATGAATAGCTACTCATTTAAACCAATAAAAAAGGATGTGCGTTATGCACATCCTTAGCAATTTGAAAGGTTATTTTAGCGATATTTACTTTGAATGCCAATTCAACACTCAGAGAATCATCGCTGCGAGCAGGGTGACACCTAGTAGAGAGGTCGACAAGATGAACAGCTCTCGCACTCGATCACACTTACCTGTAAACACTTCATCATGATGGTGATGGTACTCTTTACTCTTGAGGTAGTGAAATAAACGAACTTGCTTAGTGACATTACCGTGGGTAGTAAAGAAGCCGTTGCCATCCACTTGCTGGTAAAGCAAAGGATGAGCCTCTCGCATAATGTAAATGAGTGAGCGCAGCGCGGTAAGATAGCGAACCATGTTCACCAGCGTCACCATCAATAATGCAAATAGAATTGTGTCTGCATTGATCATCTTTTCCTCCCTACATCTTCTCAAATGCCCAGAGAAAAAGACGACCTAAACTAGAGTGTCTTTCGCCGATTACTCAGCAGGGGCATCCATTATTGAAGATGAACCTTCTTTTGCCAAAGCCGCTAAATCTTTATCAATAAAGAACAGCGCTTTACCATCTTCACCAACAAGATCTAACTTATCTAAAATCCCTTTAAATAACTTCTCTTCCTCGTGCTGCTCAGCCACGTACCACTGCAAGAAGTTGAACGTTGAATAGTCTTGTGATGTAAACGCAAGATGAGCGAGCTTATTGATTTTTTCAGTAATCATTTGCTCATGCTCAAAAGTCTCGCGGAATACATCTCCTAGGCTATTGAACTCGTGCTTAGGTGCTTCAATAGCACCCAGAATCGGCATTGATCCTGTTTCACTTACGTAAGTGAAAAGACGTTGCATGTGCTCCATTTCTTCTACAGCGTGCTTACGTAAAAATTCAGCCGCACCTTCGAATCCTTTGTCTTCACACCAAGCACTCATTTGTAAGTATAGATTGGATGAGAAAAATTCGAGATTAATTTGCTCATTCAATTGATCAACCATTGCTTGAGAAAGCATGTACCACTCCTACTAAGTCTATGAAGTTAAATTGACTATATCATGTTCATCACCTTAACACTTTGCTTAGCAAATGTGGATCTGAGATCACTCCTACAAAATTTATCAATCTGAGGTGCTAATCTTTAATCAACACCCTCACAAGGAGATAGCACTATGAGTTATCAACATATTTTGGTCGCTATTGATCTCTCGGAAGATAGCAAGCTCTTGGTCGATAAAGCGGTATCTCTGGCCAAGCCTCTTGATGCTGTAGTTTCATTTATCCATATCGATGTGAACTACGCAGAGCTCTACACAGGCTTAATTGATATCAACCTAGCAGAGACTCAACATCAGGCAATCGAAGCGTCTCAAAAACAACTTCAAGAGCTGGCAGAACACGCCAATTACCCGATTAAGCATACCTTGGTCGGCAGTGGTGATTTGAGTAATGAGCTGTGCGATACAATCAATGAGTTTAATATTGACCTAGTGGTCTGTGGTCATCACCAAGACTTCTGGAGCAAACTGCTCTCTTCAACTCGTCAGCTAATCAACTGTTCGCCTGTTGATATGTTGGTAGTACCACTTAAAGACTGATTGATAGTAAATATTGGTATAAACTGCTCGATAATTTTTGATAATGAGTCTTAGTTATGGGGTATTTATCCGCGGTCACTTTATTGTGGGCTTTCTCTTTTAGCCTGATCGGCGTCTATCTTGCTGGTCAGGTTGATTCTTGGTTTTCTGTATTGATGCGAGTGGCACTGGCCAGTCTCGTCTTCTTGCCATTCTTACGATTTAGAGGTGTCGACAAAGGCCTAATCGTTCGTCTAATGGTCATCGGTGGCTTCCAGCTCGGCCTGATGTATTGCTTCTACTATCAATCTTTCTTGTTACTCTCTGTACCAGAAGTACTGCTGTTTACTGTCTTCACTCCTATTTACGTGACCATCATTTACGACCTCTTGAAGAGACGCTTCTCTCCATGGTACCTCGTGACTGCCGTTATCGCCGTTGCTGGAGCTGCTTTTATTAAATTTGCCGGCGTAAATGAGAATTTTGTTGTTGGTTTCTTGGTCGTGCAAGGGGCGAATATCTGTTTCGCCATTGGACAGGTTGGCTACAAGTACCTAATGGAAAAATATCAGGTAGAACTTCCTCAACACACCATCTTTGGTTACTTCTATCTAGGGGCATTATGCGTTGCAACTGTCGCTTTTGCTCTTATGGGTAATATCGAAAAAATGCCGACAACTAACACGCAGTGGGGAGTCTTGATTTACTTGGGTCTTATTGCTTCAGGTCTTGGCTATTTTGCTTGGAATAAAGGCGCAACCATGGTCAATGCTGGCGCTCTTGCGATCATGAATAATGCCCTCGTACCGGCAGGTCTTATCGTTAACATCGTTATTTGGAACCGAGAGGTTGATGTCACTCAACTCACTATTGGCGGTGCGATCATTTTGCTTTCATTGTGGGTCAATGAAACTTGGGTAAAGAGAAAAGTGCAGCAAAGTCATCAAGCGCTAGAGTGATCTCTTTATAATGCCTCGTACATAAAAAACGCTCTCCTTGTTGGAGAGCGTTTTTTATTGTTCATTTAGTGGATGTTAGAGCCACTTACGACATCCCGCATTTCCGAAATGGTTGCCGCTAAGACCAACGTATTCGGCAATTTTGTCTCAAGCTTTTGCTGCTTTTTGAGCAGTTTTTGTTGCTTCTTGGCCAACTTAAGCAGCTTCTTTTGTTGCTTGTAGTATTTTTTGAGTGTTTTCTTCGCGCGTTTAATTGCTCGCTTACTAGGTAAATCACCCAGTTTGGGCAACATAACTTCCGTTTGCTGATTGAGTATTGATGGTTGAGGTTGTGCTACCTTCTCTTTGACACGCTCAACAACCTTTCTAATCGCTTGAGCCTTGTCTGGTGAAGGGATAACTTTAGGTGTCTTCGGCAAAGCTTCGGCAAGTAAAGCACAGTTTTTTTGTTGCTCAACTGGCTGATTTTGACAAGATTTCGGAGGAATTGCCGCTGGTTTACAAAGCGAGGCTTTCGATGATGAAGATCGAGCACATGAACGGCAGACATACTTGGTATCGCTTACCAAGCGGTGAATTTCACCTAAGCTATCAGCGATTTGTTTACGGTTCATCTTACAAAGACGTTTAGTCACGCCACCACCCCAACTAATAATACGAATAATTCTTAGTAAGATATAACCATTTAATCAATAATAAGCAAGCGCAAACATCGCAGAATTAAAACAGCGTTCGCTAAGTCATTGATGCATTGACATAAACATCAAATCGGTTCTTTTTCGTTTCAATCGCCATCGCTGGTTTCTTATCATTCAGCCAGTTTGCG
This sequence comes from Vibrio sp. TRT 2004, assembly GCF_050113735.1. Classification (NCBI taxonomy): domain Bacteria; kingdom Pseudomonadati; phylum Pseudomonadota; class Gammaproteobacteria; order Vibrionales; family Vibrionaceae; genus Vibrio; species Vibrio sp. TRT 2004. The sequence goes on from NZ_JBNJOH010000037.1 coordinate 25,174, forward strand.
TAGTCCGGTCTTTTCACTACAACCCTTTTAGCTGCAAGGGCTAAGGCAGGTTCTAATAAACCATCAGCGTCGAGGTCTGCCCCAACTAGAGACTGAAAAACTCGCATCTCTTTTTTTACCAGTGCACTCTTTTTTTTGTTTTCTGGGTGAGGATACATGGGATCCAAATACACCACGTCAGGTTGAACAAAGTTAGGATCAGCCGCCAATTGTTCAAGAGCATCATGGCTCGAAGCATGAAGTAATGACATACGTTCACTGACCCAATCGCCGATTTCCGAGTCTTGCTTAGCTCGCTCAAGGCCATCATCTAGGAGCGCTGCGACAACCGGATGACGCTCAACCATTTGAACCTTACAGCCTAATGACGCCAATACAAACGCATCGCGGCCAAGGCCAGCGGTACCATCAAGTACGGTTGGTGTACTGCCTTTGTTTAACCCTGCAGCTTTAGCAATAGCTTGCCCCTTACCACCACCAAACTTACGTCGGTGTGCCACTGCACCACCCGCTAAATCCACATATATCGCACCAAGTTTGGGCTCATCGAGTTTACGCAACTCAAGCCGATGCTCAGTCAGAACTAAAGCAAACTGACTGTCATCACTGTGAGTCAATCCCCAGCGTTGAGTAAGCTCTACAAACCGCTCAGTTTGAGTCTGGTCTTCGCATTGAAGTTGTAGTTGCACGAAGTGCTCCAAAATGTTGTTACGATAAGAGTGCGCAGTGTACTGGATTTTCAATAAGGGTACTAAGTTTTCTCTATCGCCATTAGCTCTTCCACTAACTCCCGCAGTGGCTTAGGTTTGCCAATGATGTATCCCTGAGCATAATCTACGCCCAACTCCATAAGTTGTTCAATGATGTGGGTATTCTCGACAAATTCAGCAACCGTTTTTTTGCCCATCTGACGTGCCAAATCATTGATCGAACGCACCATTAGGTGGTCCATTTCATTCACATCGATATCTCGAACAAATATTCCGTCAATCTTGACGATATCGACGGGTAGCTTCTTCAGATATCCGAATGACGATAGACCTGAGCCAAAGTCATCGAGAGCGATTTGGCAACCCAAAGCTTTTAACTGCGTAAAAAACTCTATCGCTTGATTCATATTACTCATGGCGGCGGTTTCGGTGATCTCTAAGCAGATTTTGTCGCAAGGCACATCTGATTGCGTCAGTTTATCCAGCAAGAAAGCAATAAACTCTTTGTTGCCCATTGAGTGACCAGAAAGATTGATCGCACAGGTACTGAGTTCCTTGAGTGCTTCAGGGTGCGCAGACAGCCAATCTAGTGCTTGTGTCACAACCTGTTTATCAAGAAGGTGAGCAATATTGTATCGCTCTGATGCCGGCATGAAGATGCCTGGAGAGATATACTCCCCATCGGCGTTTTTAATTCGAATTAGAATTTCGAAATGCATGCCCTGCTCTTCACCTGTTAAATCAAGTATTCGCTGGGCAAACAGTTCGATGCGCTGGTTCGCCAACGCTTCATGAACCAGATTGACGCTCTCCATTTCCTGCTCCCGACGACGCAATTCCTTATCGTCGAGACAGTACATGCTGTAGCGATTCCTGCCCTCTTCTTTGGCAACGTGACAGGCTGTATCCGCTTGAGCATGGACCATTTGCGGAGAAGACGCTGTATGGTCAATTAAGCGAATACCAATAGAACAGTTGAGATTAAGACGGATATCTTCCCAAACAAAGGCATGCTCACTGAGAGTGGTAATAATAGTGTCGGCTACTTTCTTAACATCTAGTTCTGTGCAATCCCTTAGCAAGATAGCAAACTCATCTCCTCCCATACGAGCCAAGATGCTGTTGTATGGTAATACCTCTTCCAACATGCTGGCACAAAACTGAATTGCAGCGTCACCAGCCTCATGTCCAGCAGTATCATTGAGAACTTTGAGCTGATCAAGATCGATGTACAGCATGGCATGAGTGCGGGTATAACTTGCTACTTCACTCAGAGCCTTCTCTAGTTCTCTCTCAAAATAGTTGCGGCTGTAGGTTCCAGTAAGCAAATCATGTTGCGCTTGATACTGAAGCTGTTCTGACAATGTGCGCGTTTCAGTTACATCTTCCCCGACAATCAAAATGTGTCCAGATTCAACCAAGGGTCTAATATTTTCTCTAACCCAGACGGTATGACCGTCGGCATGTCGATATTCGATATCACGTCGCCACACGCCCTTTATCGCCTGCTTAGGTTGCAATAATACTTGTCTAGGAATGAGTTCATCCTGATTAAAATAGAATTCTCTTAGACGATGACCCAAAATCTGATCCGACTTATAACCAAGCAGTTGTTCGGCAAATTGGTTAACTTGTTGAACACGATTCTGCTCATCCAATGTCAACATCATTACTGGTTGCTGATCATAGTAGTGACTTAGATTCGCTTCTCTTTGATAAAGACGTTCTTCGGTGATTTTCCTTGTCGTTATATCACGAGCTTCAAGTAAAAATTGTTTGCCTCCTTGGGGAGAAGGAATAGGTTTAAGCGCGACTTCCAAAACCATAGAACCATGTTCAGCATGCCAAATCTCAGCTTCAAACTGCGTAACAGAGTCATTGGATGTTTGTCTGAAAAACTGCTGTAACTGCTTTGCTGCCTCTGCTTCCCAATGTCGGTGTTGCCAAATAGGTCTATCGACACTAAAGTCCTGATGGTATAGAAGCTCCTGAAGCTTACTATTGCTCGATGTAATGCAACCATCAGCGTCTAAAACACCGATAAAATGATAACTTTGGTCAAACACCATTTCGATCAATGTCTGACTCTCTTTCGCCATCTGTTCACTACGTTTTATGCGACTCAAATAGTAAATCAGCACCATGATGACGATTGATAGGAAGACAGTCAGACTGCCGACCGCTTTAAGTTCTTTGGCATACCTATCGGCAAAATTCTGCGGTTTATTGAACAGTGCAGAGTCCGATTCACCTTCGGCTCCCAAACCCCATTTCATCATCGCTTGGTAGTCAAGCTTGATGTCAGGAGTACCCAGTTTGACGCTTGGCAAAGGCTCAGCAGGGTTACTTAAAGCACCAACTAAAAGGTTGGCCGCTTGTTGTCCATGCTGAAAGCCACTTTGAACCACACCCCCAACGGCACCATAGCCCAGAGCAAGATCGTGCACCATATAAACTGGCGCTTTTGATACCTCATTAAGTCGTTTCCATTTGTGGTGCTCTGCGACAAGTTGGCCGTCAATCTCACGATCATAGATCGAGAAGAGAATGCTATCTCGGCGATTTAACTTAGACACATGTTCAAGAAGCTGCTCATAAGTGTCTGGAATGTAGGAAACAATGCGATCTCGATAATGGGGGTAATTAGCAAGAAACATCCCAACCTGTTTTCGAATCCCCGTGCCACTGACCGAATGATCACTAACGATATGAATGAGATTTACTTGCGGTTGAATTCGCTCGATGAGAGAGATGTTGCTATAGATGTCGATATCTTCAGCAATCCCTGTCGCATTTAGGTTCTCATGGAGATTCGGGGTGTAGTTGTTGATACCACCAAAAATAACCGGTATATCGCCTAATTCACTGGCTAGTCGATTCATTAATGCTAATGCGTTGTTATCACTAACAATGATCGCTCTAAATGTCTCTTGTTCGAATTTGGTTTTGTACAGTTGGTACAAACGTTCAAAGTAAGTATCACTTTGTATGCGCTTGCTATCGAGGTAGAGAACCCGTATTGGGATGCTAGAGCCCTTCAATTGGCTGTCTAAACCACTTTGAAAAGCGTCAGTCCAAAAAAAGCCCTGGTGGTATGAATGCACAACCAGCACGTCTTGCTCATGCGCTTGGGAAAACGAACTCAAAATTATCGCTAGAAGGAATAGACAAAAACGCACTAAAATGTGTCTCAGAACCAAAAAATTATATCTACTATTGTATCACCACTGGTGATGGTTTGTACTAAGGTCGTAACATTTACGTGAATTACAAGGGGTTACATGCAGGCTAACAACATCAAACTGGATGATCTAGATAAGGCAATCCTAAAAACCCTTATGGAAGATGCACGTACTCCTTATGCGGAAATGGCCAAGCAGTTTGAAGTAAGCCCTGCAACCATTCACGTGCGTATCGAGAAGATGAAATCGGCTGATATCATACAAGGAACCGAAGTAATCGTTGATACCAAAAAGTTGGGGTATGACGTGTGTTGTTTTATCGGTATCAATCTTAATGCGGCTCGAGATTATCACTCCGCACTTGAAAAACTGAATGCGTTAGAAGAAGTGGTTGAAGCGTACTACACCACAGGTGCCTACAACATTTTCGTAAAATTAATGTGCCGCTCTATTGAAGAGTTGCAGTATGTTCTGATTGATAAGCTACAAGCCATTGATGAAGTTCAATCTACCGAGACTTTGATCTCGCTACAAAACCCAATCAACCGAAACGTTAACCCATAAAAAAACTCGCCGAAGCGAGTTTTATCAATTTTTGATCTTATTACTTTGAGGCAAGGTAACTCTTAAGGTCTTCAACAGAAATACCTTGATCTGCAATCTGTTTAGCCAGTGATTCGACCTGCTCACCTTTGCGTGACTCAATCACCTGTTGAAACTGGTACACCATATCACGAAGAATAGGAAGCGGAACCTGTTTCGCCGCACTACGGATGCGCTCGCCACTTTGGTTGCCCAATTCACTCAACAATTTACCAAACATTATTTTTTCTGGAGAATCTTCCAATTGTTCCAGAACTCGAGCCATCTCATAGGTTGTCATTGACATCGTAGCGATTTATCCACACATACCGATATAAAGAAGCACAAATATACAACGTTTCATTTAATTATCAAAGCGCATCTCGTAAGATTACGCCACCGCATGGTGCCAGTAACGGCCAGTTCTAGACCATAGAATAGCAAGTGCAGGTGTGACAATAAGCATTAAGGTTGCGATCATAATTTGTGGTTCCATGCCTAGGCGCTGTACGGTACCGACGACTAAACCCGAACCACTCATTTGAAAAAGCCCTAGCAGTGCTGCTGCTGTACCCGCTTTATCGCCAAATGGGGCAAGCGCTTTACCAGCGGCCGCGCCAAGAATCCATGCAAAACCAATCGAAGACATAAAGATTGGTAGCATAAACGCCATCGCTGTCGCTTGACCTTGCAGAAGCATCATCACCACACCAGCAATTGCCAAAGTTACAATGCCGACAGTCAGTGCCATATGCGTTCCAAATCTATCCATAAATTTTGGCGCACTCATACAGGCCACAATATTGATTGCCGCATTAATACCAAACCACATGGTGAACTCATTCATACTAAGGCCAAGATTCTCCATCAGTACTACGGGTGCCGATGTTACATAGCCGAGAATGACCGCCATCGCTAACATACACAGAGTTGCATGAAACAAGAATGACGGTGAACGCACAACATCAAGATAGCGATTGAGTTTGAATACCGGCTCTTTACTCATTTGCGGGTTCGTCTCTTTTAACCCAATCCATAGCATCACCAATACGACTGCCGCAAAGCCGGCCATAAAGCTAAAATTCGATCGCCAACCAAACTGCTGTGTTAACCAACTACCGAGTATTGGGGCAAGCGCAGGGATAAAGCAGATTGCACCATTTAAGTAACTAATCATTTTGCCACTTTTTTGTGGACCAAAGATGTCGCGAACTGTTGCAAAGGCTGCTACCGATGTCGCACACGCGCCTAAGCCTTGTAGCAAACGAGAGACCAGCATCCACTCGATATTTTGAGCGCTCCACGCCAATAAAGCACTGACCGCATAGATGCTTACTCCTCCCAATGCAACAGTTCGACGTCCTAGTTTGTCCGCTAAGGGACCTGCAAATAGCTGACCGACGCCCATAGCAAACAAGAACCAAGTAATCGTATCTTGCGCTAACGCATGTTCCACGTGGAACGTTGACGAAATTAATGGCAGTGCAGGCAGATAAATATCAATAGCCAAGGGGCTAAACAGAACAAGTAATGTAAGAAGCATTAGCTGTTGCTTAGTTGGGTTGGTTGAGGTTGCCGTCTGCACTTGTATCTCCGCTGCGCATGATGAAATTGCCTTTATAGTAGGCTAAACTAGATATGCCTGCTAATGACGTATTGTCATCAAAGTTATTCCTCCTGAGAATTTCTAATGAATATAGAGAAACTTGCTCGTCTTGATTTGAATTTACTGGTCTGTTTACGTGTTTTAATTGAAGAACTTAACGTTACTCGCGCAGCACACCGATTGTGTCTTAGCCAATCTGCTGTCAGCAAGAATCTTGCCAAGCTTAGGGCACAGTTTGATGACCCTCTGTTCGTGCGTCACGCCCATGGCCTAAAACCAACACCTAAAGCGCTGTTTCTTAAACCCAAACTCGAGATACTAATAAATCAATTAGAACAGCTAACACAACCTGAAGAGTTTTCGCCTAGCTCGAGTGATTATCGCTACCAGATTGCCGCTGTCGAAAGTGTTTACCCACTGATCTTACCCCACTTCCTTCCCCAGATATTTAACCGCGCACCGGGCGTCACTATCAGTACTCATGCTTGGTCTGACGACACATTTCGACAAATACAGCGGGGAGAAATTGACTTAGGCATTACAGGGAAAGATATCGACATCAATGATGCAAAACTCACTATGCTACCACCTAGCGATATTTGCGAGCAGGAAATATACCGTGATAACCAAATGTGTTTAGTCCGAAAAGAACATCCTGCTCTGGGGCAAGTTTGGAATCTTGATAACTTTTTGGCTCAGCGCCACGTTCAAGTTCGCTGTGATGGCAACGAAAGATGGTTACTCGACTATCGATTAGCCGACATCGGCAAAGAGCGCGATATCGCGATTACCGTACCTGACTTTAACAGTGCGGCAAGCTTATGTTCTTACACAGACTTCGTATTTACCGCACCGAGTCATTTTGTAAAGCTAGCCTCAAAGCAGCTAGACTTGACTGTCCTACCTTTACCGATGGAATTTCCTCCAATGGCATATACGCTGTTCTGGCACCGTGATAGAGAAAATGACCCTGCATTATCTTGGCTACGACAAATCATTCGGGATAAAACCACTGCTCTTAGATAATTTGCAGCCTGACGGTAAAAAGAGTAGCTTATTCTCATCGTCCAACTGCACGCTTAAACGTTGACACGGACAACTAGACAATAATGAAGGATTACCACAGATGCTTATGACTACAGAACAGCGTTTGGCTGCTATTCGCGATTGGCTCGCACAGAATAATTTAGACGCCCTGCTTGTCCCACATGAAGACGAATACCTTGGCGAATACGTCCCCGCTCACAATGAGCGTCTCCACTGGCTGACTGGATTTACAGGTTCTGCCGGTGTTGCTGTCATTACTCAACACAATGCCGCTATTTTTGTTGATGGTCGCTACACGGTTCAAGTAACTAAACAGGTCCCAGCAACGTTGTTCGAATATCGCCACTTAATTGAAGAGCCTGCTCTTGATTGGATCCTCGAACATCTTGAAACAGGATGTTCAGTCGCGATCGACCCACGTATGCATAACTCAGCTTGGTTAGATTCAGCTCAAGCAAAACTTGCAGGAAAGCTGGAGCTCAATATTTTGCAAAGCAACCCGATTGACCAGTTGTGGCATGATCGTCCTGCCCCCGTCATTTCAGATGTAAGACTGATGGCGACAGAAGCTGTTGGTCAATCTAGTGAGAGTAAGCGCCAAGAGATCGCTCATTTGGTTGCAAAGGCAGGAGGTCACGCCGCTGTGATAACCGCATTGGACTCAATTTGCTGGTTATTAAACGTACGTGGTCTTGATGTCTCACGCTTGCCTGTTTTGCTATCTCACGCGATTCTCCATGACGATGCGAGTGTCGAATTCTTCCTTGACCCAGCACGTCTGCCTAGCAACTTCTCTAAACACGTTGGTAATGGTGTAACCGTCCATCACCCAGATTCACTCAAGGCACAGATCGAAGCGCTTGCGGGTAAAAAAGTGCTACTCGATCCAGCGACTAGCAATGCTTGGTTCAAACTGGTTCTGCAAAATAGCGGTGCGTCAGTCATCAATGCTGCCGATCCTTGTCTAATGCCTAAAGCATCGAAGAACGACGTCGAAATTTCAGGCATGAAAGCTTGCCACGTTAGAGATGGCGTTGCGATGTGTAAGTTCTTGAGTTGGCTAGATTCAGAAGTAGCGACGGGAAATCTTCACAATGAGGCGGTACTGTCTGACAAACTTGAGCAATTTAGAAAACAAGACCCGACACTGATGGATCTTAGCTTTGACACTATTTCCGCAGCCGGCAGCAATGCCGCAATGTGTCACTACAACCATGAGAATCAACCCGAGCCTGGAGTACTTCAACTAGACAGTCTTTACTTGGTTGATTCTGGCGGTCAATATCTAGATGGCACCACCGACATCACGCGTACCATTGCTATCGGAAAACCTAGTGACGAAATGATTAAGCAGTTCACGCTTGCATTAAAAGGTCACATTGGTGTCGCTCGCGCTCGTTTCCCTAAAGGTACTCGAGGATACCAGATTGATACTCTAGCTCGTCAGCACTTATGGGCCGAAGGCTACGACTATGACCATGGTACCGGACACGGCGTGGGGCATTTCCTCAGTGTTCATGAAGGACCCGCTAGCATATCTAAAAAGCAAATTGATGTGCCTCTCACTCAAGGTATGGTTTTGTCTAATGAGCCAGGTTACTACCGCGCTGATGCATTCGGTATCCGAATTGAGAACCTAGAGCTTGTTGTCGAAACACCGACTAAAGGCGACTTCCCTGTACTCAGCTTTGAATCGCTAACACGTTGCCCAATTGATATCAGAAACATCAATGTTGATATGCTGACACGTCCCGAACTCGCGTGGCTAAACGACTACCATCAGAAAGTATGGGATGAGATCAGCCCGCTAGTTGAAGGTGATGTGAAAGAGTGGCTTCGTCAAGCAACGGCACCTGTAGCACACAGCTAGAAGCTACAAGCTACAAGCTAGAAGCTAGAAGCTAGAAGCTAGAAGCTAGAAGCTAGAAGCTAGAAGCTAGAAGCTAGAAGCTAGAAAAAAGTAGAGGGTTGATGTTTTGCATCAACCCTCTTTTCTTTACCTATGTTTCACGTGAAACACTCTAACCAGAATATGCACAATGCCAATCTCGCCACACCGGATCTAAACCTTTCGACCTAATCATTGCTTCAATTAAATCCGCGCCTCTCTCATCACTGATCTCAAACTGTTCAAGCTCCGCGTCATTTGAAGCGTATCCCCCAGGCTGAGTTTTTGACGCCGCTGACATACTCGTAATACCTAGTGATAAAACATTGTCTCTAAACTGAGGTGACTCTCTGGTAGAAAGTGACAACTCAACTTCTGGATTGAGCAATCGATATGCACAAATAAGCTGGACTAACTGTTTATCGCTCATAACAGATTTCGGTACAACGGAGCTTTCTCCCCCCTCACATGGTCGCAGCCGAGGAAAAGAAATAGAGTAACGTGATTGCCAATATGTCCGTTCGAGGTAGTCGAGATGTGCTGCAACGTAAAAACTATCAGTGCGCCACTCATCCAAACCAATTAGAGCTCCGATACCTATTTTATCGATACCAGCCTTAGCTAATCTATCTGGCGTATCCAACCTAAAGTCAAAATCCATTTTATTGCCACGCAAATGATGTTTGGCATAAGTGGAAGCGTTATAAGTTTCCTGATAGACCATGACCGCATCCAAACCGAGCGTTTTAAGCTCTGAGTATTGATGCTCCTGTAATGGCTGAACCTCCATAGCTAAGTAGTTAAAGCGTTGCTTTATTAGTGGAACCATCTCCCTAAAGTAGTTCATGCCTACCTTAGTCTCATGCTCACCAGTTACCAGCAGCACATTGTCAAACTTCATACGCTTTATCGCCTCGACTTCTGCCTCGATTTCTGGCTTATTCAATGTGCGACGTTTAATGCGATTCTCCATAGAAAATCCACAATAGGTACAAGCGTTGGCACATAAGTTTGAAAGATAGAGCGGTATATAGAGCGACATCGTGTTACCAAAGCGTGTACGTGTCGCTGAATATGACAATTGGGCCATTTGCTCAAGATAGGGCTCTGCTGCTGGAGAGATTAGCGCTTTAAAATCTTCCAAGTCTCGCCGGCTCTTAGCCAAAGCATTCTCAACGTCTTTGGCGGTTTTGGCATAGATCGACATCAAAATATCATGCCAATTGTATTTTTTGTACTGTTCAACAAAACTCATTTGATCTCCTCACTGCTGTTTACGACAGTTGATCGAGAAATGATGTGAGAGGGCTAGATGCAATCGCATGGTTTGCTTTTCCTGCGAGTCCTGCTTCAAATGCCATGCGACCAGATTCGACGGCCAATTTGAATGCAATCGCCATCTCTACAGGATGAGTAGATGCCGCAATCGCTGTGTTGACAAGCACGGCATCTGCACCCATTTCCATCGCGAGTGCAGCATGAGATGGCGAACCAATACCAGCATCGACAACAACGGGGACATTCGCTTGGTCAATAATGATCTCGAGAAAGTCGCGCGACACAAGACCTTTGTTGCTGCCGATTGGCGCTCCAAGAGGCATAACAGCAGCGCACCCTACTTCCTCTAAGCGCTTACATAACACCGGATCAGCATGGCAATAAGGTAGAACGATAAAACCATCTTTAACGAGTTGTTCTGCTGCAAGCAACGTCTCTATCGGGTCTGGCATTAGGTACTTAGGATCAGGATGGATTTCCAACTTAAGCCAGTTGGTTGCTAAAGCTTCCCTCGCTAAATGAGCTGCGAAGATTGCGTCCTTTGCGGTTTTTGCACCAGAGGTGTTCGGAAGTAAGTTAACACCTGCATTGATAAGTGGCTGCAAGATATTGTCTTGCTTATCGTTAACATCGACACGCTTAAGAGCCATAGTGGCTAACTCAGAGCCAGATGCCTCAATGGCTTTTACCATCAATTCACTATTGGCGAACTTCCCTGTTCCGGTAAACAGACGAGAGTTAAATTGTTTGTCGGCAATTTTAAGCATTGATTCAGCCCCCAGCTATAGCTTGAAATAGAGAGATGCTGTCTCCCTCAATGAGAATGGTATTGCTCCAGTCACTACGTGGCACAACCTGATTATTGATCGCAAATACGTACCCAGAATCCGTAATGGCAAACTGGGCCACTATGTTTTCTAGGTTACAGCCAAAAGGTACAAGCTGTGGAATTGAATTGATCTCAATGGTTATCGTCGAACTACTGGTACTATCTAGCGAATCAAACGACACCGAAACTTTATTTGATGTACTCATATTTGCACCTCTGAAACTTTAGTCTGACTTAACGACCCACAAGCAGAACATTGACTATCTCTGTTTATCGATAAGGTTTGCCAAGCAAGCTTTAACCCATCAAATAGATGTAAGGTAGCGGGCTGAAAGTGAAACTTGCCGGTAACTAAAAGCTGAATTGCCGCGATGGCTTGATAGTTACCCATTGTGCCAACTACAGGACCCAGCACTCCGCTCTCGCTGCATCTAAGCGGATGTGTTAGCTCATCGAACGGGAACAAACAGCGATAACAGCCATTTTCGGAGTCGGAATTACGATAATCGAATACGGAAAACTGACCTTTCCATCCTATTGCCGCGGCCGTGATCAGAGGTTTGCCCTGTTCAATACAAGCTTGATTGGTCATCTGTCGAGTCGTCATGTTGTCGCTACAATCCAAAACGACATCAGCAAGCATGACCTCGAGACTTAATTGCCGACTATCTAGTCGTCTATTGATCGCCCTAATAGCAACGTTAGAATTCAACGCTCTAATTTGCGTTTGAGTCGCAATGACCTTTGGTCTATTGACGTCCTGCTCCCGATATATGACTTGACGATGCAAGTTACTCGGTTCAACCACATCATCATCGACAATTACTATCTTTCCTACCCCTGCGCCGGATAGGTATAGACTCGCAGCACTGCCTAATCCACCACAACCGATGATTAATACGTGTGCTTCTGATAACGCCAACTGCCCTAGTTCAGCAAACTCAGGTAAGGCGATTTGGCGCTGATATCTAACAAATTCTTCATCACTTAGCATGTGTAAGTTCCTCTGAATTGTTTTTGTCTCGAACGCTGTGCTTACTCATTACTTGTTGAAAAAACTCTATAGCCTGCTCTATTGAGTCAGCTTCAGTGATTGCTCTGACTACCGCGAGACTGGAAACCCCACACTGCCAAACTTGATGCGCATTTGTTTGATCAATACCACCAATCGCTACGGTAGGAAGTCCTTGGTTCCCACGATAAGGAATGGTATCGATCAATTGCTGGTATAGAGCCAACCGAACCAATCCTTGTGGTAATGAAGGCATTTGCTTTGTGGTGGTTGGGAATATATGCCCTAAGGCGATGTAACTCGGATAAATCTGCGCTATACGTAGCAACTCATAATACCCATGTGTCGACAGCCCAAGACATACTCCAGCTTCTCTCAGTAGATCGAGGTTGGACTGCTCTATATCTTCTTGTCCAAGATGAACACCGAAGGCACCGTGCTTTATCGCCAGCTGCCAATAGTCATTGATAAACACCTGAGCGTGGTACTGGCGACCAAGCGCTACAGCTCTTTCTATTTGCTGCTCTAAATCATGCCGATGTGGATCTTTAATTCGCAGCTGAATCGTCTTCACGCCTAACTCAAGTAAACGCTCGATCCATTCAACACTGTTAACAACAGGATATAGACCCAACGCTAACTTCGATAACGATGGAAAAGATAAGGCTTGATTTGCAGTCGACCAATTCACATCAATACCAAGTCGTGAATCAGTTAAAACAGGTACAGGAAAGTGAGCATAGGAACTTGGCCATGTTTTGTTGAACCCCATTCTTGGATTGGAAAGTGTTTCACGTGAAACATCATCACAGGAAGCCAACATTGCTCGGGCTAATGTCAGTGCATCTTCAATAGGAAAGTCCAGAGCAAGTAGTGTCACCACCCACACAAAATGCGCTTTGGGATGAAACAAGAGCGAAGGCGCAGCGGAAAGTGCTCGCACCTCCCCTGTGTCTGGATGCCTCCAGATATCGAACTGCGACAGAATGCAACTTACATCGCCTTGCTCAGCATCTTCTACATCGATATAAATAGAATTCTTGGGTTGCTCTAGATATCTCTCAATATCAATCGAACCATGATAGTAAAGCACGTAATCTAGAAGCACTTGACCATCATGCTTAGATATTAAGTCTGTACTGATGTGAGTGATATGTTGGTCGCGAACAAGTTGGAAATGTAGAGTTGGGCTAACGCCCAACTCAATACACTCGATATCAAATCCTTGTTCTCTAGCCAACAACAGACATTGCTGAACATTCCCCGTCATTGCAATACATGACGCAGGTATAAGGATTTTCATCACTACTCTGCTACCTCTGGCTGAACAGCAGGATGGTACAACTCTGAACCTGTAGAACGAAATTCTGCGGATTTTTGACGCATTCCTTCCAGCGGGTCATCGAGCATTTTTATCGATATAGCTTGATCTGCTGCCACCTGTTCGGTGTCTTTAGCATACTCACGAACTTCCTGTGAGATCTTCATAGAACAGAACTTAGGACCACACATTGAACAGAAATGAGCAACTTTGCCCGACTCTTGTGGCAGAGTCTCATCGTGGAAAGCACGCGCTGTATCTGGGTCTAGCGCTAGGTTAAATTGATCCTCCCAACGGAACTCAAAGCGAGCTTTTGACAAAGCATTATCACGAACTTGGGCACCAGGATGCCCTTTCGCTAAATCTGCCGCATGTGCAGCAAGCTTGTAGGTAATCATCCCGGTTTTAACGTCTTCTTTGTTAGGCAAACCAAGATGCTCTTTTGGCGTCACATAACAAAGCATTGCGCAGCCATACCAACCTATCATCGCAGCGCCAATACCAGAGGTAATGTGGTCGTAGCCTGGAGCAATATCAGTTGTGAGCGGACCAAGTGTATAAAAAGGGGCTTCATGACAGTGTTCTAGCTGCTGATCCATATTCTCCTTGATCATATGCATTGGGACATGGCCTGGCCCCTCAATAATGACCTGAACATCGTATTCCCAAGCTATCTTGGTGAGTTCACCAAGCGTGCGTAGCTCAGCAAACTGAGCTTCATCATTAGCATCAGCAACTGAGCCTGGGCGAAGACCATCACCTAACGATAGTGCGACATCATACTTCGCGCAGATCTCACATATCTCTCTAAAGTTCGTGTAGAGGAAGCTTTCTTGATGATGAGCTAGGCACCATTTGGCAATAATGGAACCGCCCCGCGAAACGATACCTGTTACTCGTTTGGCCGTCATTGGCACATATCGAAGAAGAAGTCCGGCATGAATAGTAAAGTAATCAACACCTTGCTCCGCTTGTTCGATTAGCGTATCACGCATCACCTCCCAGTTAAGGTTTTCGGCAATACCGTTCACTTTTTCAAGAGCCTGATACATAGGAACCGTACCAATTGGCACTGGACTGTTACGCAATATCCACTCTCGTGTTTCGTGTATATTGCGCCCTGTTGAGAGATCCATAACCGTATCGCCCCCCCAACGAGTGGCCCACACCAACTTCTCAACCTCCTCCTCGATAGACGATGTAACCGATGAATTGCCGATATTAGCGTTGACCTTAACTAGAAAGTTGCGGCCAATAATCATAGGTTCAGACTCTGGATGGTTGATGTTAGATGGGATTATTGCGCGTCCATGAGCAACTTCATTACGAACAAACTCAGCGGTAATGTCTTTGGGCAAGTTGGCACCGAAACTTTGACCAGGATGTTGTTGATTAAGCACTTCATCACGATACTTGGCGCGTCCCATATTCTCGCGCAAAGCGATGTACTCCATCTCAGGAGTAATTAATCCTTTACGGGCGTAGTGCAGTTGAGTCACACAGTGACCGACTTTAGCGCGTCGAACTCTTGGTAGATTGCCGTAACGAAGGTGATCTAACGTTTCGTCTGCCAATCGCTGCTTAGTGTAAATCGAACTGACATCGTCAAGAATTTCAGTATCGCTACGCTCTTCAATCCAAGTTTCTCTAAGCTTAGGGAGTCCGTTATACAGATCTATTTTGTGGTTTGGATCGGTATAGACACCGGAAGTGTCATAGACGCGTACAGGTTCATTAGGCTCAAAGATCGGGGATTCTTTAGTGCCACCGATTAGACTATCAGACAGCGTGATTTCTCGCATAGGGACCTGAATGTCAGGACGAGTGCCCTCTACGTACACTTTTTGTGAATTAGGATACGGTTGAACAGACAACGTATCGATGAATTGTTTAGCTTCCAGTCTCGCTTGTTTGCGACTCGACATAGCATTTTTCCTTGCTTGTTATTCTAGATAAAAAGATTTTGGATAAAAATGCTTGGCGGAAAGATGCGACAAGAGGTATCGAAAACAGTGCTAAAAGTATGACTGTTTACAGAATCGATATTTGATATTAACCAGTTTGATACTGGTTAAGGTATCTTCTCTTGTTCCCTTCGCAGATACTAATCTGATCAGGTTCAACGGATCCCGAATTAACGGTCTCAGCCTTATGGCACTCCGACAAGTAAAGCGAGTATATAAAATCGGCTTGGTTAAACCAAGCCGACCTGTACAAAAATTGTTAAAAAAATGAACAAAAAATCACTACGAACTTTTGACCAGTAGATGAAATCCTACCCAAGCAGCAGAGATACTCAACGCGACATTGAGCAAAACGTTCAGTCCCATCTTGAAAAATGCGCCTTGCTGCATGAGTAAAACGTTATCCATCGAAAAGGTAGAAAACGTAGTCAAGGCACCTAAGAAGCCAAGACCGATAATCTGTCTCCATGGCTCTGGTGCAAGAAGCTCGTTCTCAAACGCTGCAATCAGCAAGCCCATTATAAAAGAACCCACCACATTAACGGTTAGCGTACCGTATGGAAAGCCTCGACCAAACAGCATGATACATAACTCAGATATCAAATAACGCGAACAAGCACCAAAGGCACCCCCCACTGCGATAAAACCAAGAATAGAAAGCTGACCCATAACTCCCCCAAAAACTATTTTCTGGTTGATATTGTATCGATCATCGATAAATAATCGACCAAAATTCATAGCATCTTACATCAAACAAAGTTTGAAATTTAAAAGGTTACAGGTGTCACTAATGGAGCTGGAATATTATCTTTGCTCATACCCTCCCACTCAAATACAAAATCAATTAACTCTGCATTATTAAGATCAAGCTTAGGAATTGGATTCAAGGGAATAACGGGAATCACTGACTGATTAGGCAGATCAGATTCGATCACCGAAAAGGAACAGAGAGGAAATGAAAAAGGCCCTTTCATCTGACGCACAAAAATACGCTCTCCAGCCGCTGGAGCGATAAAGGTGATATCAACCCTCATTCCGGGTCCAATCTTATGCTGAGATAGCTTATAGAGCGTTCTAATCATAGACATAATTACCCTGCTCATCCCGAAACCCAATTAGCGTACAAGCCGGAAGAACAGAAAGGGCTGAGAATGCAAAAAGGCCCTAGTCTTTCGACTAGAGCCTTCTTAATTATGGCAGGGGTGGAGAGATTCGAACTCCCAACACGCGCGTTTTTTTGGTATCGGTGGAATCCGCTGCTTTGTCGATACAAACATGAGAATGCAAAAAGGCCCTAGTCTTTCGACTAGAGCCTTCTTAATTATGGCAGGGGTGGAGAGATTCGAACTCCCAAC
>NZ_JBNJOH010000038.1:0-39923 GCF_050113735.1 Vibrio sp. TRT 2004
CAGCTGACCAACTGTTCAAGATGTTTGGTTTCACTACTGAAAACGTAGTAAACACAGCAAAAGAATTGCTAGCGTAATCAACGCACTCTTCTAAGTGGAAGCCCTGCTCAAATGAGCAGGGCTTTTTTATTTCTCTTCAAATCGTTTGGCTAGTTGATAGAACTCACTGACCTGCCCTTTAAGCTGAAGTGCGTTTTCCTTGACGGAATGCGTTGCTGCGAGGTTCTGCTTTGCGGTAGAAGCAATCGACCATCGATTCCTTAACCGGCATAGCCAATCGCAGGCACCTTTACGATACCGCAAATACCTACATCGAGCTGGAACAGTATCATTACATCGCTGTCGTTATTGTCGATATAGACCACTTCAAGCTTTACAATGACACCTATGGTCATATCGAAGGCGATCGCGCCCTCGTTGAAGTGGCAAAGTGTCTGAGCGCGGTCGAGACACCCTATCAACATCTTGTTGCCCGCTACGGTGGCGAAGAGTTTTGCATCATCATGGCAAATGACATGCCCATCGATCTTGAGCCCTATGTAAGTCAATTAGTCGTTTCGGTTAATGCACTAAACATACCGCACCATACCTCGGCAACAGCAGAGTTCATCACCATCAGTGTTGGTGCTACAACCGCCCATATTGATCATTACGACGAACTTTTAGCGATGATTCAAGCCGCAGATCGCGCCCTGTATCGGGTCAAGGAAACGGGACGAAACCATTATAGAATCGAGCCTAAACATGACACATCTCCCGTTTAGCGCTTTACTATGGGCAATTTCTCCTTACAATTGTCGCAAGTTTGAATTTCAAGGTTAATCCTATGTCTATCCAATGGTTTCCTGGGCACATGCACAAAGCCCGTAAAGAGATCGAAGAAGCAATTCCTCAAGTTGACGTCATCATCGAAGTGTTGGACGCTCGTATCCCTTTTAGTAGCGAGAACCCGATGATCTCCGAGCTCCGTGGCGACAAGCCGGTCGTTAAGGTTCTCAACAAACGTGACTTGGCAGATCCTGAGTTAACTCAGTTGTGGATTGACCATTTTGAGAAAGAAAACAACGTTAAGGCGATGGCCATCACCACCAGCAATACTCAAGAAGTCACAAAGATCCTTGAGCTATGTCGTAAGCTCGCACCTCATAGAGAAGAGATTGGCAAAAACATTCGCACCATGATCATGGGTATTCCGAATGTGGGTAAGTCAACCATCATTAACACGCTTGCGGGGCGTGCAGTTGCCGTTACAGGCAATCAACCAGCCGTGACTCGCCGCCAACAAAGGATCAATCTGCAAAACGGCATCGTTCTCTCTGATACACCGGGAATTCTATGGCCAAAAGTTGAGAATCCACATAGCGGTTTCCGCCTTGCCGCCACCGGCGCAGTTAAGGATACGGCGATGGAATATGATGAAGTTGCCTTCTATACGGTGGAATACTTAGCTAAGGCCTACCCTGAACGTCTTAAAGAGCGCTACCAAATCGAAGAACTTCCGGACAGTGACATTGAACTGATGGAAGAGATCGGTCGCCGCCGAGGAGCATTACGTGCTGGCGGGCGAGTTGACCTACATAAATGTTCAGAAATCTTGCTTCACGAACTGCGTAACGGCACGTTAGGGCAAATCACCCTAGAATTGCCTGAGATGATTACACAAGAGCTTATCGAAGTTGAAATCGAAGCGGCACATAAAGCAGAAATGAAAGCGAAGAAAAAAGAAGAACGTCGCAAACGGTATCTGAAAAACAAGCGCTAAGCGATTGTTATAGGGCAGCTTCTCCGCTGCCCTTTTTGTACTCCACCACCCGAGATTTCTGTTATATTATAACAAAAACCACACAGGAACATGATTGATGAAAATTCCTACCAACATCATTACAGGCTTTCTAGGCACTGGTAAAACAACAGCTATTCTCTCCCTGCTTAAAGAAAAGCCACAAAACGAGCAGTGGGCCGTTTTGGTCAACGAGTTTGGTGAAATAGGTATCGATGGTGCCATGATGACAGATCAAGGTGCGTTAATTAAAGAAGTTCCTGGTGGATGTATGTGCTGTGCTGCTGGGGTACCAATGTCTGTCGCGATAACCGCGCTACTGCGCACGAAACCCGATCGTTTAATTGTCGAGCCTACGGGTTTAGGCCATGCTCACAAGGTGCTGGCAACGTTAACATCTGCTCAATTCGCTGACTATATCGATCTGCGTGCAACAATAGGCTTAGTAGACCCGCGCAACTTATCGAACCCCAAATATACCGAGAACAGCAACTTTACCGATCAACTGGCCATTTCGGACATTATCATCGGTAACAAAGTTGACCAGTGCCATGTGAGCGATATTGATACCTTTAATGACTGGGTCACCGATCAAAATCCACCTAAAATCTACAGTCAGCTAGTCAAACAAGGACGCTTTCCTATTGAGCTACTTGATAGTCAACGTCGCAACAATGCTCCATCTTCTGAGCTAGCGCAGCATCATCATGAACACGCAGAGCAAGAACCTCAGTTTGCGTTGGCTCCCGATCAGCTCTACGTGCGTAAGGAAAACAAAGGTCAGGGCTATTTCAGCTGTGGCTGGCTATTTGGCGCGGAAGTTATTTTTGATTTTGATTTATTATTTTCGATGCTTTCTGATCTCACAGCGGAACGCGTGAAAGGGGTATTAAATACCACGAACGGTTGCTACGCATTCAACGTAAGTAATGGCGTTGTGTCCGTTAATGAAATGTCACTACAAGGCTTTGAGAGCCGCATCGAGGTGATCGACAGCCAACTACTCCCTTGGGACCAGCTAGAGTCCGTCTTGAAAAGAATTGCCAACCTTGAGCAGTAGGCCTCATTAAACGACAAAAGGCGCACCATAAGTGCGCCCTATCCCTCGTTACTCAATCGTGAGTTTGCGAATCAGGAAGTCATAAGTTGCGACCTGATCAATGACGAGGCTTTCAAATATTTCGTTGAATCCATCCAAATTGTAGGTAAGGCGACAATTTCCTCCATGCGGGTCGGTTCAGATTGCCTTACACTTAAACTATGGTTCAAATCCCCAGTTTTGCAAGCTTCAGCAAGGCATTTATACGTCACTATTGTGAACTCGCTTCAGTATTTATTCATTTTCCATCCGTTCGCCTGTTGTCTTTTTATCAATTATGAAAATCAATATTTCAATCTTGTCGCTATAGTTAGTCTAAGATCGGCGTATAATTCGCACTATACTCCATCTATCCTCAAATTACGGAGCCCTCACGTCCATGACCAAAAGAGAAAAATTGAAGCATTCCTTCCTTGCAAAAGTTCCTAAGGATGCAATTAATCAATTTCTCTCCAAGGACAAGACTCCGATTTCCGTGTTGTTTCTTTCACTCCTAGTTGGAGTGCTAGCTGGGCTCGTTGGCACCTATTTCGAAATTGCAGTTCACTTCGTATCAGAAACCCGTACAGAGTGGCTAAAAAGCGAGATTGGCAGCCTACTTCCATTGTGGTTAGCGGCATTTATCATTAGCGCGTCACTCGCTTTCATCGGCTATTTTTTAGTTCATCGATTCGCTCCAGAGGCTGCCGGTTCTGGTATTCCTGAAATCGAGGGCGCGATGGATGGAATTCGCCCTGTACGCTGGTGGCGAGTGATCCCAGTAAAGTTCTTTGGTGGCATGGGTGCATTAGGCTCTGGTATGGTGCTGGGACGCGAAGGCCCAACGGTGCAAATGGGTGGAGCGATAGGTCGTATGGTGACCGACATTTTTAAAGTCGACAATGACGACACCAAACACTCTTTGCTGGCATCAGGTGCGGCCGGCGGCCTAGCGGCTGCTTTTAACGCGCCTCTTGCGGGGATTATGTTCGTTGTTGAAGAGATGCGTCCGCAGTTTCGTTACTCGCTAATCTCTATTCGAGCGGTGATTATTTCCGCCATTTCCGCCAACATTGTGTTCCGCTATATCAATGGTCAAGATGCAGTCATCACCATGCCCCAATATCAAGCGCCAGATCTCGCGACCTTGTGGCTCTTTCTCCTTCTTGGTGCCCTGTTTGGCATGTTTGGGGTTGTGTTTAACCAACTGGTGACTTTGTCACAGGATCTGTTCGTTAAACTGCATAGAAATGACCGTAAACGTTACTTGATCACAGGCTCACTTATTGGTGGTTGCTTTGGCATTATGCTGCTTTACTTCCCTGAAGTGACGGGGGGTGGTATAAGCCTTATTCCCAATATTACTAATGGCGGCTACAGCGCGTCGATACTATTGCTGATGTTCGTCGCACGTATCGCTACAACCATGATCTGTTTTGGTTCAGGGGCACCAGGTGGCATTTTTGCGCCAATGCTGGCACTTGGGACGCTGTTTGGATACGCTTTCGGTCTCATTGCACAAGGACTATTTCCAGAGTTACCGATTACACCCGGTATGTTTGCAATCGCGGGTATGGGAGCCCTATTTGCTGCGACGGTTCGGGCTCCTATCACCGGCATTTTGTTGGTAATAGAAATGACCAACAACTACTACCTAATCCTGCCATTAATCATCACCAGCTTGGGGGCCGTTATTTTTGCTCAAATGCTAGGTGGACAACCGATCTACAGCCAACTGCTGCATCGAACTCTTAAAAATGAGAAGTTAAGACAGAAAGATCTCCCGACAAATGCGCAATGAGATTTGCCTCGCAACCGTTTGGCTTGCTATTATCGCCGCAGATTAAAGCAAGGCAAAGGAGTGTCTCAGTCAAAAGATAGCTTTGCTTATCACGCCGATTTAGCAGCATATAGGATGAATCTTTTTGAACTGGCGACGTTTTACTCAATTCCAGAGTGTCCCTCCGTCTCAAGCCGCTTTGGCTCTCGGTATGATCGGTCTTGGTCATGCTTGGGCACTCTACATTCCAGAAATCGGTGAGCTAATACGCCCTTACCTTGCAGGTTTTGGGGCACTATTGCTTTTTCCGGTTTTGGTAAAATATCTCACCAGTTACTCCACTTTTATTAATGACATTCGTCACCCGTTGAGTGGCAGTCTTATGGCTCCAATGAGCATGGCACTGTTGATTTTGTGTGATTATCTCGCCCTTATTTCGCCGGTGATCGCTTACCCAATTTGGTTTGTAGCCCTACTATTGCATCTGACAATGATGACCTTGTTCTTCACTTTTCAGTTGTTGAACTTCAAGATGTCCAACATCGTACCAAGCTGGTTTCTCTATCCAGTTGGCCTTATCAGTAGTTCGTTAGCTGGCACTCAATTTGGTCACAACGTTTTTTCTGAATCACTGGTTATGGTTTGCATCGGCATTTACTTCTTTATGCTGCCGTTGATTCTCTATCGTCTCGTTTTTGAAGGAATGTTGCCTAAGCGTGCCAAACCAACACTTGCCATAATGGCGGCACCCATCAACCTTACATTAGCGTCTTACCTAGTTAACTTTCCTCATCCAGATCCGATTTTGACAGGTGCACTGGCGGGAATCGCTATTACTATGACGCTACTGATTTATCTCTGTTACATACGCTTGATGCGTCTCAAGTTTCAGCCTTCCATCGCAGCAGTCACCTTCCCTTCCGTGATTAGTGCGATTGCTATGCACCGTCTCACCTCTTTCTTTGGTGAAAACTATCCTCACTGGTACTGGTTACATCGATTTGGTCTATTTGAACTTTCCGTCGCCACCGGATTGGTGGTCTGGGTAACGGTTGGTTATTTCAAAATGTATTGGCCGGAAATCTTGTCTGACAATAGATAGATTTTTCAAAATAACACACAATGGACGGTATTATTTTATCGCCCTAAGATGGCTAAAGCCTATATAGGAAGAGCAGCTATAAATATAGGCAATATTTATCTCTGTAGCCAACACTACAAATATTAAATACCGCACTCGCATAACTTCATCATTTGATACATATATCCTTTGTCAGCTGGCGTTGTCTCGCAATAAAAAGGATATTCAAAAATGAATACATTACACAACCAATCGGCCTTGCCACAATTTATTCACGACAAGCTTAATCATCATATTGAAGATCTTATCAATCAAAATGATAATTCGCGGCATCTTGTTCTCGGTTTAACACCTAAACAAGATGATATTGTTCTTCAGAGCAATGATTATCTTGACCTTGCTAATCATGATCTGATTGTTAAACAACATATCAATGCGATAGCAAGTTGCCAAACCAGCCCGTTAATGTCTGGAATATTCCTACAGAGCGAAGAGCGTAAACCGAGTCTTGAGCATCAGTTAGCGAGCTTCACTGGGTTTCAATCGTGTTTACTTTCTCAATCTGGTTGGGAAGCGAACATCGCTCTACTGCAAACAATTTGTCACCAACACACAAAGGTTTACGTCGACTTTTTTGCTCATATGTCATTATGGGAGGGAGCAAGAATTGCTGGGTGCGATGTCCACCCATTTATGCACAACAACGTCCGTCATCTTGAAAAACTACTTAAACGGCATGGCGCAGGTGTTGTTGTCATTGATTCGATATACAGCACTATCGGTACCATTGCCCCAATCAGCGATATGATATCCATCGCTAAGGAATATGGCTGTGCGATTGTTGTCGATGAGTCTCACTCGCTTGGTCTTTTTGGCGCACAAGGAGCCGGTCTACTTCACCAACTTGGTCTTACTCATTTGGTTGATTTTATGACCGCAAGTCTCGCCAAAACATTCGCTTATCGTGCTGGTGCTATATGGTGTAATAATCAGGCAAATCAGTGTATCCCATTCGTTGCTTACCCTGCTATTTTTAGCTCTGCACTTTTACCCTACGAAGTTGAACGGCTTGATATGACCTTACAAGTTATAAAAGCGAGTGATGAGCGACGTCGTCGATTAGAGGAGATCAGTCATTATTTAAAGCATGAACTGGTTAAAAAGAACATTACCATTCGTAGCCATTCTCAAATTATTTCACTTGAAACTGGTGACGAACGAAATACAGAAAAAGTGCGCAATTTTTTAGAACATCATGGTCTATTTGGTGCCGTATTTTGTCGGCCGGCAACAGCAAGAAATAAAAACTTGATTAGATTCTCTCTAAACAGTTCTCTTAGCGAAAAGCAACTCGATAAAATTATTTACGTATGCTCCAAAGCAGCTGAGCAATCAGACATGTATATTCTTTAATCTTCAGGCCCTTTATAGGGCCTGAATTAAATCCAATTGGCAATCTTATCGAGAAGTTTATCTGTTGCCGCCGGTTTAATAATGTAGTCATTCATACCCGCCTCGTGAATTTGAGCAATGACGCTTTCACTCGAATTACCGGTATGCGCCAATATCGGAATGGAAGCATAGCGCTGCTGCGAAGCGCGGATAGCACTGGTCGTTTGCAGTCCATTCAATTGCGGCATTTCGAGATCCATGATGATTAAATCGACATCTTTTTGCTGCAGTTCATCAAGTACCTGCTGGCCATTACTCGCTTGGAGAACAGTGAAGCCCTGCTGCTCGAGTAATACCGATGTATAAAATCGTAGCGACTGGTTATCATCGGCCACAACAATGGTTTTGCCACAATCAAACGATTTTCGTGGCAAGACGTTTCTGTTCGGCTCTATGTCCTCGAAGAATAGCTCATCAATAATGTTACTTGCACTAAGCATCATCCTATGTTTTTCAATAGGATAAACGACTAAGTGACGCTCAATATCATTATGATACTGACTATTTTGATCATATAAGAAGACTATCCGTCCTTCTGTAAAATGCAGCTTACTCTCCAACTCTATCAAAGAGAGTGGTTTATCAACCGCACTGTCCAAGTCGACTAGGATCAAATCGAATTCGAACTCGTACTCTTCTTTTTTACTCGCTGCATCTAAGTCCAGTATTTTAAGCCGGAAATCTTTGTAGAACGCCTCTTGGTTAATTTGTCGCATCAATGCATTTTGCTGACCAATATATAGCACCGATTTTGACTTCATCAGATCCTGTTTGATTTGCTTAACTTCAGAGGAATCATACTTAGGGAACATCAAGGTGAATTCAGTCCACTCTCCAAGTTTAGAGCAGCATGACACATTGCCACCAAGCGCTTTCATCACTTTGCGGCAAAATGGTAGGCCTAATCCATAGCTGCCTGTTTTGCCAAAGGTATAGAAGTCGTTGAAAATATGCTCAATAACTTGGGGAGCGATGCCCACTCCGTTATCGGTAAAGGTCAGTTCGTTGTGCCATTCATAACTTCTAAGTTCGATAACGATTTCAAACTGGTTGTTGTTTTGATAATAGAACGCGTTTTTCAACAAGTTGTACAATGCGTATTTTATTAATGCATCACTACCAAAAAATTCAAAATCGATGCCTTCAGCTAACACTACCGCTTTCTTATCTTTTAGACTCTTGTAGGCAAAGCTGTCTAACGCATTTTCAGTGATTGCTCTTATCGAGTGCTTTTTAAATGTCGTGCGTGAAACGCGATTCTCATCAATCGAGGTAAGCAACAAGTCGATGGTCTCATTCCCGGTTCTAATCACTTCGTCGGCATCGCTAATCACATCGCGTGCTAGCGCCAACTCCTGTGAAGACAACTTGTAACCTGATTGACGGCTTATGCTCTCATCGGGCAGCAGGGAATTAAGTACATCAAGAGAGGCTTTCAGTGCACTAAGCGGATTACGCATCTCATGAGCCATTCCTGCACCGAAAGACTTCGCCAGTGACACTTTACTTTCATGTTCCACCTGATTCCTGAAATAAAACAGGTTTCCGAACACATAGGTAAAAAGGAATATTGGCATATATGCCCATACGACTTCTTGCTGTACGTATTCGGTATCTAAGCCGTACGCGGTAAGATAGGCAAGCACGATAGCAACTGTCGCCTGTACCAGCATCAAGCTCGTTTGGTGAACAAGCAGCACGTGAAGGAAAATAGACGCCATGAATGACATTGCCCAAACTGTCGACCAATGATTCATGAACATCATGTAGCTAAAAAAGTAGGGCAAACATATCCCTATGGCAAAAAAATAGTAATGCGGTAGATAGCGTTCAAGGTACTTAGGGACATAATTGCGTAGCGCTAAAACTGCAAACAATGCTGAACACGCCAATCGCATTGACAATGATTCGTATGGTTGTGGGAACAAGTAGCTCCATACATAATAGTATGTCGGAAAGCCAAGCAAGCCCATCCAACCAACTAACGTTAGATTGGGTTCTGCATATTGGTAAACTTTACGAACCGATTCCGATATCGAGACCATTGTTAACCTTAACGTCACCTAACCACACAATAAGACAAAAGTTTATAATTGTTCTACCTAACTAATTCTTAGCACACATAACGACAGCGAACCAATTAACGCTGCAACAGATCTGGCGTTATGTGACCACGAGTCTGATTGTGCTGCCGACACGACTTGCATGCACATCAATTCTTTGCGCTATCTGCTCTTTTAACTCACTGACGTGAGAGATTAGACCAATCATTCGCCCTGCTTGCTGTAAATCAACCAGAGTCTGAATAGCCAGATCCAATGACTCTGGATCTAGGCTGCCAAAACCTTCATCGATAAACAACGTATCAAGACGAATACCACCACTGTATGACTGAACGACATCTGATAGCCCAAGAGCCAACGCCAACGCTGCCATAAAAGATTCACCACCAGATAAAGTCGCCACATCACGGCTTTTTCCGGTATAGCCATCCTCTACACTCAAATCGAGTCCTCGCCCTGCCGAACCTTTAAAGCCATCCATCTTTCGCACTAGGTGGTAACGACCTTTACTCATGATGCTTAATCGCTGTGACGCTTGAATCAACACATCATCAAGCAATACACCTAGCACAAAGCGGTGTAAGCTTACTCGGCTGCCTGTTTTACCGCTGGCGACATCGTAAAGTGTTCCGTAAACTCGGTATTCAGCTTCCAGTTGTCTATTTTTTTCATGCAGAATCGCAATGTCTTGCTGTACTTTTTCGACCCTTTGAAACAAAGAACGGACGGCGTCTAACGCTGCTCTCACCTGCTGATACTCTTGCTCAACCTGTGATAATTGAGACTTTTTGCTATCTAAATCAGGCTTCTCACAGTTCGTCAGGTGTTGTTCTAAGTCAGCGACGGTTTGTTGCAACTTAACCGTTGTTTCTTGATACTCATTCGCCGTCTTTTGCCACAATACGATTTGCGGCTCTTCTGTTCGACTTTGCAAAAAGATGTGTTCAGATTCGAAGCCCGAACGCTCTAGCTCTGAATTCCATATCTGTTCGCACTGATCGCGTTTTTGCTGCGCGTCATTACATAGCTGGTTATTGGTTGCCAACTGGCTTTGTAGGTTTGTCACTTGTAAAGTGATCTGCTCGTTCGTCTGTTTGGCTCTTTCTAACGCCTGCTTAAGCTGTTCGATAGTCGCTTGATTACTTGCATACTGCTGTTCCACTGCCTCTACAGAGGGGTAATTGGCATCGATCGCCGATGCAACTTTGTCAAGCTGCTGTTGTTGTACCTTGAGGGCTGATTCGTTTGCCGCGATTTCCGCTTTGAGTTGGTTGATTTTCTCATCACCGTTGGTACAACGCTGATTGAGTTCAACCACATCCTGTTCCATCTTCGCTAAATCAATGGTCGATAACGCCTCGACTCTCTGCCTGATCTGAACTAATTGATCCTCTAACTGAACAACATCTGCTGTGACATTATCTTGTAACTGACTCGCCGCTTCATTTAACTGTCGTTGTTGCAGTTCTAGCGTATTGTTATGCTGGCTGTACGCGTTATTGACAAGGTTGAACTGCTCTAACGCATGGCGCTCTTGCTGTCGTGCACTCTGAACTTGTTCCTTGGTGACGCTTTCGCTGCTTAATTTGGCGGGTTGAGGATGCTGGCAACTACCACAGACTGGGCAAGGCTGATCCTGTTCCAGTTTCTGCGCAAGAATCGATGCCTGTGCGTTGTGCCACCCTAGCTCCAATTGGTCGGCATAGTTCCGCCTTTCCTCAAAGGTAGTTTTTGCTGCCGCCAGTGATTTTTCGTGCTCACCTGACAAACCGAGTAGGCGATCGAGTTCAATCTTGATCGCATGGTATTTCTTCAAGTCTGTTAACAGATGCTGGTGGCTCAACATCTTGTTTTCTAGCGTTGCCTTCTCACTGATGTCCTGACGAGCCTGTTGCAAAGAGTTAGCAGCGATATCGGATTCTTTAACCAACTTATCTTTCAGTCCGAGGTATTGGACCTGCTTTCTTGCTAACTCGTCACGCATTGCGATGAGTGAACTCACTTGCTGCTCTAACAGCTGCTTTTCTGCAAGTTTTATCTTTGCTTGTTCAAGCTGAAATTGGCATTCATTCAGTTTGGTAATCTGATCGGCGTTTGTTTGTGCTAGCTCTAGCTCCATTTGGCTTTTGCTATGAGCCAGTCGGGCATCTTCTATCTGTCCGTTTAACGTGGCAATACTGCTCGCGAAATCGTCGATCTGTTTCTTAATGGACGCAAGATTTGCATATGGCACCTCAAGCTTAGTGGCAATGTGAGCTGCGTGAAGCTTAGTGTTAATCTCTTCTATCTGATTACTATTGGCACGGTGATTCGCCAACGCGTTACGACTAATTTCCAGCTTGATGAATTGATCATGAATCGCCTGAGCTCGAAGGAGTTCACTTTTGACGAGGTTAAGCTTTTCATGCGCGCTATGTTCTAGGGCTTTCGCAGATTCTAGCTCAGCCTCCAAGGCTAGCTCACGTGCTGCCAACTCTTGCTCGGTAGTGACTTCGGCGACCTGTAAAGCGCCGCGAATTTGGTTATCAAATTCATCTTTCGCTTTACTAATAGCACTCGCTTTGTCTTTAAGGGCAAATTCAATCTTCTTATAGACATCTGTTTGAAACAGTTGCCCAAAGATTGCCTCACGATCTTTCGAACTGGCGAGCAGCAATTCACGAAACTTACCCTGAGGTAACACCATCACTTGGCGAAACTGAGTTTCATTTAGCCCGAGTAAGCTTGTTATCTCTGCTTTTACTTGTACCGTCTTACTGGTAATCAGTTGCTCACCATGGGTGATCTCATAAAGCGACGCGGTATGTTTGCGGGTTGTCGTTCCTTCTCCGCGCGCTTTAGGTGCTTCTTGCTCTGGCGAGCGAGTAACGCGGTAATGACGATCATTTAGTGTAAACTCCAACGTAATTTCCGTCGGCAGTTCCTCTTTGGCTTGGTCACAACGCATCTGGATACCCTGACGCTCGTTACCCGTTGTTTCTCCATACAAAGCGAAACAGATAGCGTCGAGAATCGATGTCTTACCCGAGCCCGTAGGACCGTTGATAAGAAACAGAGGGTTACTTCCTAACTTAGTAAAATCGACAATTTCGCGCTCAGCAAAAGGCCCGAATGCTTGCATGGTAAGTTGAGTCGGTTTCATCGTATACCCTTAGTGCTGGTTTAACTGTTTGACGATATCTGTGATCGCTTGATCTTGCTCTGGTGTCAGTTCGCTATCCTGAGCTTCAATGAAGAAATCTCGAAACATATCCACCTCGCTTCGAGCAAGTTTGGCTGCGGCCATTTGCTGCTCAACACCGATCAACATCCCCGGTTTCTCTAAATGCAGCACGTTGGGATACACGGCTCTTAATTTTTCCATAGGGTTGAGAATGGCGTGCTTGTCCATTAAACGAACCAGCAGATAGTCGTTAGACTGCGGATCGGTTTTCGCTCCAGATATGATGGCATCAAGCTCGCCTTCGATGATTCTCATTTGATGAGGCGCAACAAGATCAATATGGGTTGCTGACTTGAAACCATTGATATCGAACTCCACCAATGTCATGCCTTTTTTCTGATGTTGCTCAGAGAAGCTGTACTTCATTAAAGAGCCGGAATAGCGGATAAACTCTTCGCCCTTGTACTGAGGCTGATGGAGATGGCCTAGTGCCACATAGTCAAAATCGACAAAATGCTGATGGCTGACCCGATCAGAACCACCGATAGATAGTGGGCGTTCTGACTCAGACTCAATGGCACCATCAACAAAACAGTGACTGATTAGAATGTTCTTAGAACTTGGCTGGACGCGCTGCTTAATCTGCTCACAAAGTAGTGCGTGCGCCTGATCGTAAGTCGATACCGCCTGACCGAAATGGTGACGAACCTGTTCAGGATCACTGTAAGGCATGCCATAAAATGACACACGACCAATGTCAGTCTCTAATTCAACAGGTTGCAACATATCCTTAAAGCTCGACAGAATGTGTAAACCCGAGCTTTTCATCTGTTCAGCGCCAAATCCTAGTCGCTCTGCGCCATCATGGTTTCCCGAGATCATAATGATAGGAAGCTGCAATTCTCCACACACTTTTGTCACAAATTGATTGAGCACTTCAATAGCTGCCGTCGGTGGTACGGAACGATCGTAAATATCTCCCGCGATGACCAAGGCATCAACAGAATGAGTCTCGATATACTCAATAATTTGCTGAAGTACGACTTTTTGATCGTCTAAAAGTGAGACGTTGTGAAACTGGCGGCCAAGATGCCAATCAGAGGTGTGGAGGAATTTCATACAAGCCCAGCGTTGTTCTTATCGTTAGGCCAATATAATAATATTAATGCTAGTGAAAGTCGCACCTTAAGTGCGACTTTTGCTGATATATAAGGGAGTTAAGCGCGCTTTTTACAATGCTCGATAGCATTGCTCAGCAGCTCAAGTGCGCTCTGATTACATTCAGGTAGTGCCGCGTTACTTTCTCCTACAGGGGTTACCCGGTCACCCCACCGAATATGGCAAGCGCCCCAAGTGAGGCCCGCACCAAATGCAGCCAATAGTAGGTTATCTCCTGGCTTAACGAAGCCTTGTTCTAGGGATTCACATAACGCGATGGGTACCGTCGCCGCTGACGTATTGCCATAGTTGTGAATATTAACGAACGCTTTATCTTGGCTGATTGCAGAGAGATCACATAAGGTTTGGATAATGCGAATGTTTGCCTGATGCGGGATGACCACATCAATGTCGTCAGTGGATAAACCACTACGCGCCAATACGTTTTGCGCTGCGGCACCCATACCTTTTACAGCTCGTTTAAAGATCTCTTTACCTACAAAGTTGAAATCCCAATAGCCATTGTCGGCAGCAAAACGATCCATTGATGTGCCAAATTTAGGAACAGAAAGAATGTCACGTCCAGCGGAGTCACAGCCTAGTTGTGCCTGCTGCAAGCCCACTTGCTCTTCTGTACGAGTTAACACAACTGCGCCCGCGCCATCACCAAACAGCACGGCAGTATCACGCATTGTCCAGTCAATAAAGAATGACAAACGTTCAGCACCAACCACTATCGCATTTTGATAATTACCCGCCTGCATCAGACGTGTTGCTGTTTCTAAACCATAGACAAATCCCGTACACGCAGCATTAAGATCAAACGCAGTTGCGGCTTTAATGCCAAGATTCTGAGCGACTTTAGAGGCAATATTCGGAATGAGTGAGTCTGGTGAACAGGTGGCAATAATAATGAGGTCAATCTCATCAGCACTTTTACCCGCGCAAGCCAACGCATGCTTTGCGGCAACGGTGGCCATGTCAGAGGTGTTGACGTGACTGATGCGGCGGTTTTCAATACCAGTTCTGGTTCTAATCCATTCATCTGATGTATCAAGAAAAGTGCTTAAATCCGCATTAGAGAGCGTAGCTGGTGGTAGGCATTTCCCCCAACCAGTAATTTCTGCATAGAAATTTTTCATTCAGGGCCTTTGAATTTGTTATTTGTATCACTCGATTGTTTCAGAGTATAACTATCGATGACATTGACTGTCATCTTATAGAAAAAATAACGAGAGAAAAACTATGTCTACCTTTAATACTCGATGCCCATCTTGCTCAGGTATCAATCGGGTGCCGACCGAACGTATTGCCGAATCTCCAGTTTGTGGGAAATGCCAAACACCCCTACTCGATGGGGCACCTATTGAAGGAACCGATTTAAACTTCACTGCAATTTTAAACAGTGACGTACCCGTGGTGGTCGATTTTTGGGCACCATGGTGTAACCCATGTGTCGGATTTGCTCCCGTATTTGCAGACGAAGCCAGTGAGCGAGCAAATAATGTTCGATTTGTAAAAGTCGATACTGAAAGCCAGCCAAACCTCGCAGCAATGTATCAAATTAGAAGCATTCCAACCGTAATGGTGTTTAAAAACGGCAAAAGAGTCGACATGGTGAATGGCGCCTTACCCAAGAGTCAGTTTAATCAATGGCTTAGCCAAGCCATTTTAAAATAACCAACCATCAAAACCCTCAATTACAGCGGTTAAAAATGCATATTTTGGCCGCTTTTCTTTGCAATTATTCAGCCCCATTATTGATAATGGTTTTTTATCGTCAAGATTAAAACCTTTCGCTTTACCTTCGCCAACTTTAGTCCGATAGTCGCGCCAAATCCTGTTCATATTTAATCCGTACTTTGAGGCCACGACATTGGAAAATACCCTAGCCCCTGCTCCTAAAGCTCGCATTTCAGTGCCTGTCATTGCGCTTGCTCTATATGCAGTCGCTTCAGGCTATTTAATGAGCCTAATTCCTTTAATGTTGCCTGAATATGGACTCGAAGGTTCTCTAGCAAGTTGGTTGGCAAGCGTGTTCTACGCTGGCCTACTGATCGGCGCTATTGGTGTTGAACCTTTAGTCAAGAAAGTCGGTCATCGCTCAGCGTTCGTTTGGTGCTTAGTGGCATTTATCATCACCATCATGATGCTGCCTTTGTTACCCAACGCCACCGCGTGGATCATCGCCCGTTTTGTCGCTGGTATGGCCGTTGCGGGCGTATTTGTCATCGTCGAGTCGTGGCTGCTACATGGTGATGAAAAAGCCCGTGCTAAACGTCTTGGGTTGTACATGGCATCATTGTATGGCGGTAGTGCGCTAGGACAACTTGGCATTGGCGTCATTGGCATTTCCGGCGGTGTCCCTTTTATCACCATAGTGACATTGCTCATTGTCGCCGTAGTGGTATTGCTATTCGGTGAAAGTGACCAGCCAGAAAGCGCGCACAGTACTCCGTTATCTCTAAAACAGATTGGAAAACTGAATCACGCTGCGATCATTGGTTGTGCGGTATCCGGACTGACCCTTGGTGCCATCTATGGTCTTATGCCTATCGAATTGCAGACTCGCGGTATTCAAAATAGTGATATTGGTGGCCTGATGGCGATCATTATCCTTGGCGGAATGGCAGTTCAACCTATCGTGCCATGGCTATCTAAATTCTTAGGTCGCACGTTGTTGATGGCGCTGTTTTGCATGTTAGGTGTGGCAGCAATTACATTCACAACCATGGTTGATGGCCTGCAAGCTTTAGGCGCTGGCTTGTTTTTATTAGGTATGGCTACATTCGCACTCTACCCTGTCGCAATCAACTTAGGCTGCGACAAGTTAGAGGCGAACTACATAGTGTCTGCAACTCAAGTTATGCTCTTTAGCTATAGCATTGGCTCTGTTGCAGGTCCTGTTGCCGCTGACTGGTTTATGGCTGGTACACAAGGCTTAATGGGCTACTTATTCGCGACTCTATTGGCAACGTGTTTGTATATGTTGATTGCCAGTATCCGTACAAAACGTCAAGCAGTCGCTGGCGAATAACCACCGCAAAAAGGACACGAGTTGTGTCCTTTTCTTTATCTATTGAGTCTCTGAAATCGATTGGAAGCATTAGGCTCAGGCTTGTCAGGTACCGCTTTGCGTTCGTGAAGTAGGTAACGAATTGATAGCAATGGATGAGGCAACAACATTCTTGGCCCTGCATATCGCATCACAAGTTTCATCTGTTGCTTCGGTTCAGGTTTGTAGCAATGAATCGGACATCGATTACAAGTAGGTTTCGCCTCACCATACGGGCAACGATCTAACTTAGTTTCGGCGTAATCACGCAGTGCCTGACACTCCACACAGAGTACCCCGTTTGTCTTGTGATGATCACGACAGTAAATGGCGATCATGGCACAAACTGTTTTGAACTCGGTAAGCAACTCGCCCTGTAAAATGCTCGATATGGCCATGTTTATGCTCTGGTCAGGTTCATTTGATACAAAAGTAAATCTACCGTATCACTTATTGGCTCTTGAACTTTGACATAGGTAAAGCCTAGTTTAGTTAATAAAGCTCGGCTTCCAACGTTGTCGCTCGTTGTGATCGCCACCAGCTCATCTATGTTTGACCTCTGTTTGGCGTAATTAATCACTGCCTGACCTGCTTCATAGCCAAATCCTTGCCCATACGTTGAAGGCAAGAAACCATAGCCAATGTCATATGCAGCCAATTCAGGCCTTTTGATTAAACCGCATACGCCAAGCTTCTCGTGACTATCGAGTCGCTCTACCAGCAAAAGACAAACACCATGCTGTTGATGCATGGCTAGAATCTTCTCTTCGATATACTTCACTGCATCTGCTTGCGAGCGTATCTGCTTATCACCAATAAATTGAAGGAAATCAGGTGTGTTGTACAACTGCTCAATAAAATGAGCATCGCTTTGTTCAACCATTCTCAACCTTAGTCGCTCAGTGATCAGTGAATGCATAAATTTTGTTTCCTATAATGTTACTTAGGTGTGAGCTTAACATCGCCAAGTTACGTAAAACATCTATCAATGTCGATTGTTGTTAGGTATTAACGGGAGATGAGAACTGATGCGTATTTTCCTTCTACTCGCTGCCCTGCTGTTCGGTCCCATGGCTTGGGGCTATCCTGCTTATAGCCACCCAATGCCTCACCGTAGTCTGATCTATTTTGCTCCGACTAACGACTCTCACGTCAAACAATTTGTTCTGGAAAGCTTAATCAACGAATGTGAGCTAGAAGAGCGAGACTTGGTCACGCTTGTCGTTACCGCGGATGGCTTTACCTCTCCAGCATGGATGAAAGAGGAGTTTGACCTACCAGCGTTATTTGACGCTTACAAGGTTAAGCCTGATTCACATACCATAATATTGCTCGGCAAAGACGGTGGAGAGAAACGTCGCTGGGACAAAAAAACGGACTGGGAACTCGTCAAGCACATTATCGACCTGATGCCAATGCGGCAGCGTGAAATGGCGACTAAAATGAGCCCGTGTTCCGCTTAGTTAATAACTGCGCTTTATTGCCACCACTGAAAAGGTATGCCAATGCTTGAGCTTGCCTAGTGATGTCGGAGCTTGTTCGTCACGCTCATAAAACCGTACGACTTCAAAATTGGTGAACAGTTTGCGAATATTCTCCTCACTAAACGCGGTCGTTACACTTCGATAATTGTTTGCCCAGCTGTCCTTTAATCCCATGAAATCGCCGGCAAAGACACCGCCTAACTCTAAACAAGACTCGATACGACGCCAGATTTCGTCAAAGTAGTCAGGATCAGCGAAAAACAGACTTGAATTTGCGAGAACAACACCCGCACGCGGATAGTCATAGTTTTCGAAGGAAGACTGGGTTAATTCGATCAACGGATTTGACGCAAATCTATCATTACAAATGGCTAATGAGTCCGGATTAATGTCAAAGCCATATACTTGGTAACCCTGTTGGTACAGATACTCCATATCACTACCCGTTCCGCATCCACAATCAATCGCAACTTTAGTAACAGATTGGTTTAATCTGGCCACCCATTCGGTTCTTTGAGAATGAGGACGAGCCAAGGCTTTTTGGTAATACTCTTGCCAGATTTTCTTATTCTCATCCATGTTTCTACAACCAAACAAATACTCGATGAGGCTTATAGTGCCGTGAGTTCTGTTTTCTCGCAATGGTAAGATGGTTTTGAATGGGTGTTTTAAGTGGATACAAAAAAACCAGCCCTTGGCTGGTTAATATATGAAATGGAGGCGCGTCCCGGAGTCGAACCGAGGTCCACGGATTTGCAATCCGCTGCATAGCCACTCTGCCAACGCGCCTCAAATTTTCAGATGGTGCCCCGGGCCGGACTTGAACCGGCACAGCGCGAACGCCGAGGGATTTTAAATCCCTTGTGTCTACCAATTTCACCACCAGGGCAACGCAATTTGCGATGGTACACCATCATCCGAACGAGCATGCCATTCGAACGAGGTGTACTTTAATCGATTGTTCGCCAAGGTCAATATAATTAAGACTTAATTGAGTTTGAATGCCGAAAAATTCAGCTTAGTGGTTACAAAACAACACAAACAGCTAAGAATCAGACAGTTCCCTGTCCAGCAGTACGTTCAACAATTAATCGACGCAGTATGCAAATGTTAATTTTTCATAAAATAATTTTGACCGTCTAAGGGACGATGGCGATGGCTCTGTCCTTGAAGATGACGTTCTCGATATTGACCAGCGTATTTTTGCCCGTGACATTAGAAAAACTTGTATTCCCCGTAATGAGACGGGGGCAACTGTGACAAGTCACATACTTTGGTCGCTTCAACCACTTCCATCACACTCTCCTTAAAACGGCGAAAGCCTCTCTCACTAACGGAGAGAGGCTTCGCTGCCTGTGACGTTGTTATCTCTATTTTGGCCGCCGTTTACGGAGGCTAATATTGTAGAGCAAATAGAGTGCCAGACACTTTCACCTAGCAAATTCAACAACTTAAACCAACACCAACAGAATTATCGCACTAGATGTGTGCAACAGCGTTCGATTCGGTGCGAAGCGAAGCAACACTTGGCGCTGTTGTCTGATTTTCACCTTCACTTATCCCACCATAGATATTCACCAGACAGATGAGTTATAGTGGCTCAAGGCTGATTAGTCGCTATAGCAGGGAAGGTGATGGACGACTATAAACAACAAATTGAACAGCTCAAGCATGAGAATGAAGCGTTAAAACGTGCCAACCAGCGTTTGCAAGAAAAGCTCAACGTTGCACTCGATGGCAACGGGCTTTGCCTATGGGAACAGCATGTACCATCAGGAAGGTTGACCATTTTTAACATGGAATGGGGAAAGATGCTCGGCTACCAACCCAATGAACTCACCGCCACGGTAGAGACATGGAAAAGTAAGCTGCACCCAGACGATTATGATTTGGCTGTTGGCGCTTTTGAAGACCATATTGCAGGTAAAACCGACCTTTATCAGGTCATTCATCGTATGACCCATAAAGATGGCACCGACAGTTGGGTTTCCGATCGTGGCAGAATTGTTGAGTACGCAGAAGATGGTTCGCCGCTGCGTATGATGGGCACTCATATCGATATCACCCAAGAAAAACGCTATGAAATTCAGCTCGCCAAACTCGCCAATAGCGACCCTTTGACTGGTGTGTTGAATCGTATCGCCATTGAGGATGCTTTTGATCACCAACTCACGTTCAATCAACATAAAACCAGCGCACTGATCTTTATCGATATCGATAACTTTAAAAACGTTAATGACCAATCCGGCCACCAAGCGGGCGACAGGTTATTGATTGAAATTGCTGAAGGTGTGACCCGTCACATGCCTAAAAACGCTAAAATCGGCCGTCTTGGTGGCGATGAATTTGTCATTCTTTGTGGTAACTCCACCCGCGACCAGATCACACACCTTTGTGATTCACTGTTGGTCAATGTGATGCCATCGATCAATACCAACAACAGTGCCGAGATTGGTCTAAGTATAGGAGCTTGCCTATATGCAGGAAGTCACCATCAATTCGCTGATATCTATCAACGCGCTGATCAGGCCATGTATGAGATTAAGAAAAACGGCAAAAATGGTTTCGCACTGGTTGAGTTAGACGACTCAAATAAACCATTGGCAGAAGTGTAAAAACAGCAGATACAAAAAAACCAGCAACAAGCTGGTTTTTTTTATTCGAATGGAGGCGCGTCCCGGAGTCGAACCGAGGTCCACGGATTTGCAATCCGCTGCATAGCCACTCTGCCAACGCGCCTCAAATTTTCAGATGGTGCCCCGGGCCGGACTTGAACCGGCACAGCGCGAACGCCGAGGGATTTTAAATCCCTTGTGTCTACCAATTCCACCACCAGGGCACACAAATCTAAATTTGTGATGGAGACACCATCTATGATATCGATGTAAAAACCGCTACCAAAATAATCTGGAGCGACACACGAGGTTCGAACTCGTGACCTCAACCTTGGCAAGGTTGCGCTCTACCAACTGAGCTAGTGTCGCAAATGGAGGCGCGTCCCGGAGTCGAACCGAGGTCCACGGATTTGCAATCCGCTGCATAGCCACTCTGCCAACGCGCCTTTTTTTTCAACGCTTTAGGTTACCCACCGCGGCGTTCGCTGCATACTTTACGGATTGAGCGATGAGAGTCAAATAAAAATATCACATTTTATTTTGATTGCTGAGTTTTGAAGCAATATGGCGCTTGTTTGATCTATACGTTCACTGATTGTACTTACACAATCGCTAGCTACCGAGTGAAAGCTGTTGCAACTTAGGCAACTTTTTCACGACGAGCTGATAAGAACGCTCACACAAGTCTTCAATCATACCGTCTTCCACATCTCCCGGATAATAAACCGTAACCCAATGACGTTTGTTGGTATGATAACCAGGTGTGATGTCACTGAACTGGCTCGTCAACACCTCACCATCTTCAGGCACCACTTTGACTGTCACATACTCCCTTCCTTCCCTTTCCGCCAATATGGCAAACATCTTACCTTTAACTTTGTACACAAGCGCTTGAGGGCCGAATGGATAGTCCGCTTCTGCACCGACGAATCCATCTAGAAACTGGGCAAGTTGAGTATTGTTCATCGTATTACTCCCAAAAACAAAAAAGGAGCCTGACGCTCCTTATTTGGCTAAGACTTAGCGACTAATGCATTGCCTGAAAATTCAATCCCTTGCCATCCGTATTGAATAAAATTACGAATGTTGGCGTGATCTTCACCTTGAGGATTACCCAAAACATCATCACGGTAATATTGACCAAAGCACGCAAGCGTTGCCGCAGCTTGCAGTTGATTTAACTGAGCAAATGCAAAGATCTTACAAGACCCATTGTTTTGATCGGCTTGATTGTGGGTATTGCCGTTAGTGAATGCCGTTGGGGTAAAGCTGTAGTTCGCATCAATAACGGCCATCGTCTCTTCAAACTGAACGCTTTCAGGTGCCTGAGCAAGTTTGTCTAGAAAAGAATTAAGTTCCATATCAGTGTGTACTCCTTTGATTTCGGAACACTTTATAATATGGAGTGAGAGAATGAAAGACACACGCACTCACAAAGGGTCGACCTTACATCCGAATCCCCCCATCCACTTCAATGACTCTTGCGTTGACATAATCGTTTTCGAAGATGAACTTCACCGTATGAGCAATCTCTGATGTTTTGCCCATGCGTCCAGCAGGAATCATCGCTTCAAGCCGCGCTATTGCCTCGGGCTTCATCTGCGCAGCCATTGGGGTTTCAATAACGCCTGGCGCTATCGCAACGGCACGTATCCCATAACGCGCTAACTCTTTACCCCACGTTGTCGCGAGTGTCGCGACGGCAGCCTTAGACGCCGCATAGTTGGTTTGTCCGATATTTCCTGCCCGAGCGACACTCGATATATTGATGATCACGCCCTGACTATCCGTTTCTATCATGCGGAGTGCCGCTTCCCGTCCACACAAAAACGTTCCCGTGAGGTTAACATCAATGACAGCATTAAATTGCTCCAATGACATCTTACTTACCACGCCGTCTTTCACTTTGACCAGCAATCCATCTCGCAGAATGCCTGCGTTATTAATTAAGCCATTCAATTGCCCAAAATCAGTGACAATGTCACTAAAAGCGTGTTCAACTTGCGCTTCATCGGTTACATCAACACGGTAAGTCAGTGCTTTTACGCCCAACATATGGCACTGGTCTTGGGTACTTTTCAACGCCTGTGGATTAACATCTATCAGAGCCAGTTCAGCGCCAGCGTGGGCGAGCGTAATCGCCATCATCTGACCTAGCCCCTGTCCTGCTCCGGTAATTGCAATGACACTCTCTCTTAACTCCATGGCTTAGTCCTTCGTATCGTGGTTAGGATTTCGATTGATAGAATTCAAACAAGCTAGAAAAATCGAGTAGCTCATTACCCTTTGCATTATGAAGAGCATAAAGGTTCCGCGCTAAAGCTCCCATAGGCACCGAAGATTGGCTTTTTGCAGCCGCCTCGATGCCGAGACCAAGATCTTTGAGCATAAGTTTACTCATAAAACCAGGCTGATAACTGTTTGAAGCGGGTGACGTTGCCATAACATCGGGACATGGGTTGTAGAGCTCTAACGCCCAATTGCGTCCTGAGCTTTGTAGCATGATATTGGATAACACCTTTGGATCTAAGCCGTTATCCATCCCTAAGGTCAGCGCTTCGCACGTTCCTGACATCAAAATACCCAGCATCAGGTTATTGCAGATTTTGCCCATTTGACCGCTACCCACAGAGCCAGCGTGAAAGATGTTTTTACCCATGTGTTTCAGCACTTTCTCAGCATGTTCAAATGCCACATCACTTCCGCCAACAATAAAAGTCAAAGTCCCTGCTGCTGCGCCAGCAACACCCCCTGACACAGGGGCATCAACGAATTCGATTCCTTGTTTTTGTGCAGCTAGGCCAACAACGCGCGCCGACTCCGGATCAATGGTCGACGAATCAATCAGTAAAGTGCCCGAAGTAACATGAGCCAATAAACCTTCATTGTTTTCCGCACCGAGATACACTGCCCTGACATGCTCACCTGCTGGCAGCATAGTGATCACCACATCTACATTGGTAACCACATCTTTTAGTGAATGACACAGTGTTGCCCCCGCCTCAACCAGTGGGTGCGTCAACGCTTCCACCAAATCAAACACCTGAAGATGGCAACCTGCGTTGATCAGGTTTTGAGCCATTGGCGCACCCATGTTACCAAGTCCAATAAACGCTATCCTTGTCATGGTTTTCTCCTTTAGTAATGACCCAACTGTGCCAATGGGTGTGCCTCTTCACTCCATAATGAAGT
The DNA here is from genome assembly GCF_050113735.1 of Vibrio sp. TRT 2004. NCBI lineage: Bacteria > Pseudomonadati > Pseudomonadota > Gammaproteobacteria > Vibrionales > Vibrionaceae > Vibrio > Vibrio sp. TRT 2004. The sequence goes on from NZ_JBNJOH010000038.1 coordinate 23,902, forward strand.
AAACATTTGATCAATTGCAGCGGTATCGACAGCGGCCACGTTGGGGAATCGCCACTTGGGTTGACCATCCTTGTCGACGAGTCGCGCTCGTACCCCTTCCTGAAATTCCCCCATCAACGCACTTCGTACCGAGAGAATCAATTCCAGACGAAAGCAATCCGCTAGTGAGAGTTGGTCAAACTCGGTCATCTGTCGATAACAGAGATGGATAGTAATCGGGCTGCCAGAAACCAGATTGGCTTTCGCTGTCTCTAACCATGCATGATTACCCTTTAAGGCAAGAATATTGTCGGTAACTTGCAGTGCACTGTCGCCATCGCACGCCTGTTGTATCTGATGAAAATAAGGCATGATCTGTAAGTCAGGTTTATAAGTGCTGCTTTCTGCCTCGAAACTTTCAAGTATTTCGGTTACGACCTCATAGGCATCATCTACACACTCCCAGTCGGCGACTTGCAGTTGTTCGAGTAGCACTGATTTATGCTGAGAAAGTGCGATATGATCGGCCAGATGAAGCTCCAACCCATCCGCTGAGTTGACCATGATGCCTGTCATACCAAGAAACATTCCGATGCCTCGATCCAGTCGATTCAGGAACCAAGTTCCTCCTACATCAGGGTAAAGACCTATCGTGACCTCCGGCATCGCCAAGCGAGATTCTGGGGTAACGACCTTGTGGCTTGAGCCCATATACAAGCCCATACCGCCCCCCATGACAATACCCTGACCCCAAGCAATAATCGGTTTGCAATAGGTATGGATCAGATAGTCACATTGATATTCAACGCTGAAAAATTGGCTGCAAAACTCTTGAACTTGCTGTGGCGTTTTGTCACGCATAACCTCATGCATGGTACGAACATCGCCCCCTGCACAAAATGCTTTTTCTCCACTGCCGTCAAGCAATACGCACACGACCTGATCATCTTCGTGCCAACGCTCTAACTGCTCTTTAAGTACAACCAACATCTCATAGGTGAGCGCATTGAGTGATGATGCGTTATCTAATGTCGCTACGCCTACCTTGTGGTTGTTATCGCTACAGGTTAATTCAGTGAAGTGAACTGTGTCCTTCATGCTGATTCCTCCTATCTGTTTTTCCATTGTGGTGGGCGTTTTTCCAAGAATGCATTGACGCCTTCTTTCTGATCTTCGCTGTCAAATAAGCCGATAAATAGCTCCCTCTCCATGACCAAGCCATGAGATATCGGGCTTGTACGCGCATTCTGAATTAACTGTTTACAGGCCGACACTGAGGTTGGTGACTGATTGGCGACGTTGTTCGCAAGCGCAACCGCGCGACTTAACGCTTCACCTTGTGGAACTACTTCTTCGATCAATCCTATTGTTACTGCTTGGTTTGCATCGACTTGCTCTCCACACAAAATAATCCGTTTGGCCCACCCTTCTCCCACCAATGCAGTGAGGTTCTGCGTTCCTCCCGCACAAGGGAGAAGTCCGACTTTCGCTTCAGGTAGTGCCATTCGTGCCTGCTGCTCGGCAATGCGTATATCACAGGCAAGCGCTACTTCTAGTCCACCACCCATGGCGTAGCCATTGATCGCGGCAATGGATACACCTCGAAATGCAGAGAGTGTCTCAAATGCTTCCCCAAACACCCTTGCCATATCGATGGCGACACTTTTGTCACCCGATGCAAAAAGATTCAGATCCGCTCCCGCTGAAAAGAACTTCTCTCCTTGCCCAGTGATGACTAATGCGTACACGTCCGGCATAGCGTTAAGCGACAACACCAACTGTTTGAGCGCGACAAGGCTGTCTCGCGTCCAAGTATTTGCTGGTGGATTGCTGATGGTAATAACGGCGACGTGATCAGTAATCTGGTATTGAATCGTGCCATCTTCATTGTGCTGCATACTTGCCCCCTAAAGTAGTTGCGCTTCTTCCTGAAGCAAACGTCTTGCGATAATGACACGCATAATCTCGTTTGTGCCTTCAAGGATTTGATGCACGCGTACATCCCTGAAATAGCGTTCCATCGGATACTCTTTGATATAACCATAGCCGCCATAAAGCTGTAGCGCCTGATCGCAAACCGCAAAACCTATGTCGGTTGCGTAACGTTTTGCCATCGCGCAATAGGCAGTCGCCTCTGAGTGATGATTGTCGAGCTTGCTCGCTGCAAGTCGAACTAACTGCCTAGCGGCAACCAATTCTGTTGCCATGTCTGCGAGTTTGAATTGAAGCGCCTGAAATTGTGCCAAGGACTGACCGAACTGCTTGCGCTCCTTGAGATATTGGGTTGATTGATTGAGGGCTTGTTGCGCCGTACCTATCGAACACGTCGCGATGTTGATCCGTCCTCCATCTAGCCCTTTCATCGCAAAGGTAAATCCTTGCCCCTCTTCGCCAAGTCGATTTTCTGCTTCAACGAACACGTTATCAAAACTGATGCTGCGCGTTGGTTGACTGTTCCAACCCATTTTTGGCTCTTTACGGCCATAACTGATCCCTGCACGATCAGCGGGCACAACAAAAGCTGAGACTCCCTTGGCTCCTTTCTCACCGGTTCTCGCCATCACAACCAGTACGTCCGTCTCCCCTGCACCTGAGATGAACACCTTTGCCCCGTTGAGAAGGTAGCCATTGTCTGTTTTCGTAGCAGACGTAGTTAACGCTGCGGCATCAGAACCAGCGTTGGGTTCCGTCAAACAGTAGGAACCCAGCCACTCACCGCTGGTGAGTTTAGGGCAATAGGCGTCAATCGCCTGTTGTGTGCCAAAGGAGCCAACCATCCAAGTAACCATATTGTGAATGGTCATAAAGGCGGTGGTCGACGTACACCCCATCGCTAATTGTTCGAATATCAACGAGGCATCAAGACGCGATAATCCCAAGCCTCCCGCCTGTTCTGGTGTGTACAAGCTTAGAAAACCTAATTCACCCGCTTCGCGCAGTATCGCCTTGGGAAAAATCTGTTGTTCATCCCACTGCGATGCCATTGGCATCAGCTTTTCTCTGGCAAACTGATTCGCCATATCGACGAACGCTTTCTGATCTTGGTTGAGTTCAAAATCCATAGTGACTCCTTAACGCAACTGAATGGTCATGTTTGGCCCACTGGGAATGTCATCTTCAAACCAGCGCGCTGTCACCGTTTTGGTTTCCGTGTAAAAGCGCACAGCCTGCTTACCATACGCATGCAAATCACCGTAGAAACTTGCTCGCCAACCGGTAAATGAGAAGAAAGGAAGCGGAACAGGGATTGGCACATTAATACCGACCTGTCCTACCTGAATTTGGTGCTGGTACTTTCTCGCTGCGGCGCCACTGGCGGTGAATATGGATGTTCCATTGCCATAAGGATTGTTGTTAATCAACGCTATCGCTTGCTCTAAGGTATCCACTTCTAGACAGACTAAAACGGGGCCGAATATCTCTTGCTGATAAATGGACATATCCGTAGTCACGCCACTAAACAAGGTCGGAGCAAGCCAATTGCCGTTCGGGTATCCATCGACGCAGCACTGGCTACCATCAAGCACACAAGTCGCCCCCTGTGCTTTTCCTTCCTCAATCAAACCAATGACCCTGGCTTTCGCCTGTTCACTGATCAAAGGTCCGTAACCCGCTTGATCGTCGTTCCATGCTCCCGGTGTTACTTTCGCCATCTCGGTCGCCAGATCGCTGATCCACTGCTTAGACTCTCCGACAAACACAGCGGCAGAAATCGCCATACAACGCTGCCCTGCGGCACCCACTGACGCTCCAACCAAGTTACTAATCACTTGAGCTTTGTTAGCGTCAGGCATCACTACCATGTGATTTTTTGCTCCCGCAAAGGCCTGCACTCGCTTATTGTGCGCCGTTCCTGTCTGGTAAATGTATTTCGCCACGCCAACAGAACCAACAAACGACACCGCCTTGATCACGGGGTGAGACAACAGATAGTCCACTTGATCCTTGCCGCCATGAACAATTTGCAGCACTCCTTTGGGGGCTCCTGCTTGGGCGAACAGTTCCGCCAAGCGCATCGCAGTTAAAGGGACTTGCTCTGAAGGTTTGAGGACAAAGGTATTACCAGCTGCAATGGCAAGCGGAAACATCCATAGCGGTATCATGGCAGGAAAGTTAAAGGGAGTAATACCACAGCAAACGCCAAGAGGTTGAATCAGCGAATAGGTATCAATATCTGTCGCGACGTTTTCAACCGTTTCGCCCATCATATTGCTGGCGATATTTGCCGCCTGCTCAACCACTTCAATACCTCGCCACACATCACCTTTGGCATCGACGGTGGTTTTACCAGTCTCTTTTGACAGCAAGCGTGCCAGCTCGTCGTGATGTTCTTTGAGCAAATGCTGATATCTGAGCATAAGACGCGCTCTGTCTGAAACGGCGACTTCTTTCCAAACGTGGAATTGCTCTAGCGCGCTCTCTATCGCCTGTTCGATTTCAGCATCCGTCGTACAGGGCAATGTTGCGATGATCTCATTCGTCGCGGGGTTGGTCACTTCTATCCAATCACTCGTTTTGGACTGACAAAACTCGCCACCAATAAATAAACTGACTGACTGTGTCATTGTGATTTCCTTTTCCATCGTGAAGTTGGTTTAGAGCGGGATCTCGATACCGATCGCGGTAGCCTCTCCTCCACCAATGCAGATTGCGGCAACCCCTCTCATGACTTTTCTCTGGCTAACATCGCCGTCCACTCCCATTGCCTGTAGCTGTCTTAGGCTGTAGATCAGCGTAGTTAATATTCTCGCCCCACTCGCACCTATTGGGTGGCCCAAGGCACAAGCTCCCCCTTTAACATTTACCTTGTCTTGGTCGAGTCTAAGTTCGCGAACAGCAATTTGTGTCACAACCGCAAAGGCTTCATTGATCTCCCAAAGATCAACGTCACTCACCTCCCAATCAAGCTGCGAAAGTAGCTGTTTAATCGCGTACACGGGTGCAATGGTAAATTCAGCAGGTTCTCTGGCATGGCTCGCGTGCGCTTTGATAACCGCCAAGGGTTTCGCGCCATGAGATTTTGCGGTTTCGCTATCGATGACGACTAACGCAGCAGCTCCATCAGAAATGGCACTCGAATTGGCCGCAGTGATCGTTCCATCCTCAGAAAAAGCCGCTTTGAGGCGTGATATTTTTGACAAATCGATTGATGGTGGAAGTTCATCACAACTCAGCAGCTCTCCGTTTTGAGCTGCGACTGGAACCATCTCTTGGTCGAACATGGCTTGGCTTTGCGCAGCTAATGCTCGCTCTACAGATAAGGTTGCCCATTGGTCCATTTGCTCACGGGTGAAATGGTATTTATCCGCCGTTCTTTGACCGTAGACGCCCATAAGTTCACCTTCATAAGCGTCTTGCAGTCCATCAAGAAACATATGGTCATAAGTGGTTTTGTGCCCGATTCTCATGCCACTACGCGCATCTTTCAGCAGATAAGGGGCATTACTCATGCTCTCCATACCACCAGCAACCGCGCATTGAATCGAACCTGCGCGAATCAGATCGTTCGCCAGCATCACAGACTTCATTCCTGAACCACACACCTTATTGATCGTGGTACAAGCAGTATGCAGAGGCAATTTCGCTACCCGTGCCGCTTGTCTTGCTGGCGCTTGACCACATCCTGCGGGCAGTACACATCCCATGTAAACTTGTTCAACAATTTGCTCAGATAAGCCTGACTGTTCTATTGCAGCACCAATGGCGATCCCACCTAACTGCGGGGAAGAAAGACCAGCCAGCGCACCTTGAAAACGGCCCATTGGAGTTCGTTTCGCTGATACGATCCATACCTCTTTCTGCTCCATTTGATGCCCCTTTTATGCTGACATTATTTCTTGACGTTTACGTAAGCATAGCACTAACATTTACGTAAACGTAAAGAAACGAATCAATTACATTTTGTCTGTTTAGGTTGACTCACCAACATAGGTGCCAACCGTCTGATAGCCCAAATAAGAACACACAGGAAATTTAGCTCAGTGGAAAAATATAAGATCAGCGAACTCGCTAAAGAATTTGATGTGACGACGCGCAGTATCCGCTTTTACGAGGATGAAGGACTGATTCATCCAGAGCGAAAAGGCAGTATGCGTATCTACAATCGTCGTGATAGAACCCGGCTCAAGCTTATTTTACGTGGGAAGCGTCTTGGGTTTTCTTTAGCAGAAATCCGCGAATTATTTGAGCTGTACGATACACACCAAGGTGAAACTCAGCTAACAGAAATGCTGAAGATCATTGATGAAAAGGAAGCGGTGCTACTGCGCCAGCTCGAAGACATTAACCATATGCTTGAAGATCTCAACGTAGCGCGTGAACGTTGCCAGCAAGCATTAGTTGTGGACCCTCAATAACTTATCGTCCTCAAACGTCTTCGAATACTACGTTATAAGCCGATAGTCGGAGGCGTCATGATAAGCCAATATACACCGCTCAATTTTGGGCAAGATGAATCGATCAATTTGTTGCGTGAACACGTCAACGGGTTTGCGCAACAACAGATCTCACCGCTTGCCAGCGATATAGACCGCTCCAACTCATTTCCTAACCATTTATGGCCATTGTTCGGTGAAATGGGGCTACTCGGCGTGACCGTTTCTGAACAATATGGCGGAGCTGAGATGGGCTATCTTGCCCATGTTGTGGCGATGGAAGAGATCAGCCGCGCCTCAGCATCCGTAGCGCTCAGCTATGGGGCTCACTCCAACCTCTGCGTCAATCAAATATTTCGCAATGGAACCCAAGCGCAAAGGCAACAATTCCTGCCCAAACTGATCGATGGTAGCCATGTCGGTGCGTTAGCGATGAGTGAGCCTAACGCAGGTTCAGACGTTGTTAGCATGCAACTAAAAGCGGAACTTAACGGCGACCACTACCTACTCAACGGATCCAAGATGTGGATTACCAACGGCCCAGATGCCGATGTGGTGGTTGTCTACGCGAAAACGGATGCGACTCAGGGAGCGCACGGTATCAGCGCATTCATCGTTGAAAAAGCGGTCTCTCCTTTCCAACATGCTCAAAAACTGGACAAGCTTGGTATGCGGGGTTCCAACACCTGTGAGCTGGTCTTTAATAATTGCCCCGTCCCCGTTGAAAATATGCTGGGAGAAGTGAATCAAGGCGTAAAAGTATTGATGAGTGGATTGGACTACGAACGCGTCGTACTCGCCGCAGGCCCACTTGGAATCATGCAAGCGTGTCTCGATTTGGTGATCCCTTATGTTCACGACCGTAAACAGTTTGGACGTTCAATTGGTGAGTTTCAGTTGGTTCAAGCCAAAGTTGCTGACATGTATACACGATCCAATGCAGCCCGAGCCTATGTGTACGCGGTTGCCAATGCTTGTGATAACGGGCATGCAAGCCGCAAAGATGCCGCGGGTGTGATCCTTTACAGTGCAGAACTTGCGACTCAGATGGCACTGGATACCATTCAGTTGCTCGGCGGTAATGGATACATAAACGAATTTCCTGCGGGTCGATTACTACGTGATGCCAAGTTGTATGAGATTGGTGCAGGTACTTCAGAAATCCGACGCATGCTAATTGGTCGGGAACTGTTTGAAGAATCACGTTAAAGGGAGCTGACTATGGCCGTGATTAAGTCGAAGATTCACACCGACGCCCCACTCTACATCAAAAATCTTGCCGCAATGTCCACGCTGGTTAAACAGTTAGAGGATGACATCGCATCTATCAAACTGGGAGGCGGCGAAAAAGCAATCGCCCACCAGCGAAAAAAAGGCAAGCTACCCGTACGTGAACGCATCGAGCATCTTCTCGATGCCAACTCTCCATTTCTTGAAATAGCTCAGTTCACCGCGTGGAATGTGTATGACGAACCTGTTCCTTGTGGCGGTGTTGTCGCCGGCGTGGGACAAATCAACGGCCAGTCATGTATGGTGATTGCGAATGATCCTTCAGTGAAAGGCGGAACATACTACCCTCTGACGGTAAAGAAACACTTACGAGCACAAGAGATCGCCCAACGTTGTCAGCTGCCCTGCATTTATCTGGTAGATTCAGGTGGTGCCAACTTGCCTCACCAAGCCGATGTCTTTCCTGACCGCGAGCATTTTGGTCGCATCTTTTTCAACCAAGCCCGAATGTCGGCGAAAGGGATCCCACAAATCGCCGTTGTCCTCGGGTTATGCACCGCAGGAGGCGCTTATATCCCTGCGATGGCGGATGTATCGATCATAGTGAAACAGCAAGGCACGATATTCTTGGCCGGCCCCCCATTGGTTAAAGCCGCAACCGGTGAGATTGTGACCGAAGAAGAGCTCGGTGGTGCCGATGTCCACTGTCGAAAATCAGGCGTCGCTGACTATTACGCGGAAGATGAACTTCATGCACTTCAGTTGGCAAGACAAGCTGTCTCTAACACTAACTTATCGTGTGAACTTACCCCATCCGTTCATCAGACACAGAGCTCATCCCCCCTTTACAACATCGAAGAACTTTATGGCATAGTGAATGCGGATCTTCGCTTATCGTTCGATGTACGTGAAGTCATCGCCCGAATCGTTGACGGTTCGGAGTTCGACGAGTTTAAAGCCTTATTTGGTACAACTTTGGTTTGTGGCTTTGCGCGTATTGAAGGCCATTTGCTTGGCATTATTGCCAACAATGGCATTCTGTTTTCCGAATCGGCTCAAAAAGGGGCCCATTTCATTGAGTTGTGCGCGAAACGAAAAGTACCGCTTTTGTTCCTGCAAAACATCACTGGCTTTATGGTCGGGAAAAAGTTTGAAGAAGGCGGTATCGCCAAAAATGGCGCCAAACTGGTCATGGCCGTCGCGTGCGCTGACGTACCCAAGTTTACCATTATCATTGGAGGATCTTATGGTGCGGGCAACTATGGTATGTGCGGCAGAGCCTATGACCCTACACTGATGTGGATGTGGCCGAATGCGCGAATTTCCGTGATGGGGGGAGAACAAGCGGCGGGGGTGTTAACTCAGGTCAGACAACAAGTCATGCAGCGTCAGGGAGAAAGTTGGACTCAGGAGGACGCCGAGCAATTTCGCCAACAGATCCTTGAACAATACAACCATCAAGGACATCCCTACTACGCCAGCGCCCGTCTATGGGATGACGGCATTATTGACCCCAAAGATACGCGACAAGTTCTGGCGCACGCGCTCAAGTTAGCCCTTCGTCACCCGATTAATGATAGCCAGTTTGGTATCTTTAGGATGTAAATTATGGCCACCAGAATCGACCGAAATCTCCACCAAAACATTGTCTACCATATCGATAACAATGGTATTGCGACCGTCACTCTTTGCCGCCCTGAAAAAGCCAATGCCTTCAACGCTGAAGTGATTGCTCAACTGATCACCGCTTTAGATAACCTCTCCGCCGACCCAATGGTGAAAGCCCTGATCCTCAATAGCCAAGGTAAGCATTTTTCAGCCGGTGCAGATATCGAGTGGATGCGATCCATGGTGACTAAGAGCGAGCAGGAAAATCAGCTCGATGCGTACCAGTTAGCCACTCTGCTTGATAAGCTTGATCGATTCCCTTTTCCGACAGTAGCAATTGTCCAAGGTTGCGCCTTTGGCGGTGCATTGGGACTCATCTGTTGCTGCGACATGGTGTTTGCCAGTGAGAACTGTCAATTATGCTTGAGTGAGGTCAAGCTAGGGCTCATCCCTGCGACAATCGCTCCTTACGTCATCAGAGCGATGGGCGTACGCAACGCCAGGCGATATATGCTATCGGCGGAGCGAATCGATGCCCACACAGCACTCGAACTCAACCTGATTCACCACATCTCTCCTTGCTTAGATATAACCGAGGATGCGCACCAATGGCTACTGCCAGTACTGAATCATGGGCCACAAGCAATGGTTGAAGTTAAGCGCCTTTGCCACCACTGTAGCGAATCACCGATTGATGACGCTTTAATGCGTTATACCAGTGAATTGATCGCCAAAATACGTGTGTCACCTCAAGGACAGGAAGGCTTGTCCGCATTCTTGCAAAAGAGAGCGCCTGACTGGATGAAGAAGGAACATTAGCGGTATGAATCAAACGAACAAGGTGAACGTCCCAGACATACAACTCGAACAGGTCAACATCTTTGAAGTGGGGCCTAGGGACGGCTTGCAAAATGAAGCGGCATTACCTGTCGAGGTAAAAATAGCCTTGATTGACCAATTGTCCGCAACCGGATTAAAACAGATTGAAGCAGGGGCTTTTGTTTCAGAGAAAAAGGTGCCCCAGATGGCTAACTCCGGTCAGGTATTTGCCAATATTAAACGGCACCAAGGGGTGATTTATTCTGCGTTAACGCCTAATGTTCAAGGGCTTGAAAAAGCGCTAAAACATAACGTACAACAAGTCGCCGTCTTTACCTCCGCTTCGGAAGGATTTTGCCAACGCAATATTAATTGTTCAATTTCTCAGAGTCTTCAACGGTTTAAGGACGTGATAGATTTGGCGCATGCGCATAACATTCCTGTTAGAGGGTACTTATCTTGTGTCGCGGATTGTCCTTATGACGGCCCAACCCAACCGGCACAAGTTGCTGAACTGACGCAAGCGTTGCTCGATATGGGCTGCTATCAAGTCTCTCTCGGCGATACGATTGGTACTGCTACGCCAAATCGAACTGCGCAGTTGCTTGACGCCATTCTCACTAACACGCCCGCGACATCCATTGCGGTTCATTTCCACAACACCTATGGACAGGCACTGGCCAATATTTATCAGTCCCTCCTTATGGGCATCAATACGATAGATTCAAGCGTCGCTGGCTTAGGAGGTTGCCCTTATGCGAAAGGGGCGTCAGGAAATGTCGCGACAGAAGACGTACTTTATCTATGTCATGGACTTGGGATTAAAACCGGTGTTGATCTCAATGCCGTTGCTAGGGTCGGCGCATTCATCTGCCAAACGTTAAATATCCAGCCTGCATCTAATGTTACACGCGCATTACAGTGCAAAATTCGTACATAATTATGTGCCGACCATCCAACTTTTGTGATTTACATTTAAAAAATGCGTGAAGTTCGAGCTATAAAAATGTTATCTATATGGTCAAATGTTTGAACAAGCGTCACAATACTGACGCATAGCCACTCGTGCCTGCTTAAAAATGGCACTCTGCTTTAGGTGTATAAGTTACCGTCATGAACATATTAGTTTGCGATGACTCGTTGATCGCTCGCAAATCCATCATTAGTCGAATTGACCCTTCAGATACTATCCAAATTTTCCAATCAGAAAACGGAAAAGCCGCGTTAGAAATCATGAGTAACCAAAATATCGACTTGTTGTTTCTTGATCTAACTATGCCTGTTATGGACGGTTTCGAAGTCCTCGCGTCTCTGCCTGTAAGCTACTACCCAACACACATTGTCGTCGTGTCTGGTGATATTCAGATTCAGGCCAAAAACCGATGTCTTCAACTTGGTGCCAATGAGTTTATTGAAAAGCCTTTTGTTACCGCTGATCTCGTCGAACTCTTTAATCGTTTTGAGATTCCGCTAAAAGCAACGACAACCCAGCACCCAGAGCTAACGCCAAACGCGATTGATCTTATGGGCGCAATTCGCGAAATGAGCAATATAGCGTTAGGTGCCAGTGCATCTATCATCGCCGAACAAGTGGGCAAGTTCATTGAAATGCCATTACCCAACGTCGCTTCATTGCATCAATCAGAATTAAAAATGACGGTGCAAGACATCGTCAACAATTCTGAATCCCGCGCGGTTTCACAACGTTTTGTCGGCAATGGCATCAATGGGGAAGCCTTGGTGTGCCTACATGGCAAAGGGTTTGAACAGCTTACAAACGTAGCATCGGATGACCAGGTTAACTCCACCAACGAAGTCATTCTCGACATATCAAACTTGCTGGTTTCGTCATTTTTGGTCTCTTTTAGCAAACAGTTGGACATCTCGATATCGTTGCGCCAGCCGATTGTGCTGGAAAAAGAACCACTGCAAGCATCGCTGAGTTCTAGCGGTTTCCTTGAGGAGTATGACCAAGACATTTTCACGATCGAATTTGTCTACAAAGCCGAAAATCTGGATGTCGCTTGTGACATTATTTTCTTGATGGATAACGAGTCTCTTGATGCCATTCAACAAATTCTGGAGAGCTTAATATGACGGCGAGTGAAATCGGAGACCTTCACTGGGCAATGCAAATTATCGGCGATCTTGATGCTGGGCTGATCGTCGTCGATCGCGATTACAAGGTATGTGCATGGAACACATTCATGCAGTCGTACAGTGGAATCAGTGCCGATCAAATCCTTGGAAAAGTGCTGTTTAGTGTTGTTAGAGATCTACCTGAAGCTTGGCTGCGAAAAAAGGTCAATACCGCATTTAGTCTCAATAGCAGAGGCTTTTCTTGCTGGGAAGACCGCCCTTACCTGTTTAAATTTAAAAACTTCAGCCCTATCTCCAACAGCTTAAGCGAGATGCGCCAAAACATTACGTTTTCGCCACTGACCTCAGTCAATGGTGATGTGTCGCACGTGAGTTTGATCATCAATGACGTGACGGATATTGCTAAAAATAAGATTCATCTACTGGATTCAAACCAAAAGCTGTCCAGCTTGAGCCAAACCGACGGACTCACTAAGCTTTACAATCGCGCACATTGGGAAATGAATCTACAGAAAGAGTACGAACACTGTCAGGTGACGGGTGAAGTCTCATCACTTGTTATTTTTGATATTGACCATTTTAAACGTGTCAATGACACATATGGCCATACTGTGGGCGACGAAGTAATCCGTCATGCCGCTGAAGCCTTAAAGCGTGCCTCACGCAGTACCGACATTTGTGGACGCTACGGCGGTGAGGAGTTCACGGTTATCTTGCCTGGTACATGTGCCAATCAAGCGCTTTATTTCACTGAACGGTTACGTAAACGGATTGAGAGCTCGATAGTCAAATGTGATCAACACCATGTCAAATATACTATCAGTCTTGGCGTGTGCGAGATTTCACCGCTCCAATCAAGTCACCTTACTTGGCTTGAGCATGCAGACAAGTCGCTCTACTTATCCAAAGAGTCTGGGCGAAATCGTTCGACAGTTTTCGAGCCTTCGTTCGTTGAATAACGATTCAATTCAGTGCTCAAATAGAAGCGTGGTAAGAATCGCTGACCTAACTTAGCGTTCAGCGATTCTGGGTATAGTTTGAGCTTTCTCACGCAACCTATCATTCAACGTTATGCCATGTTTGGCACTAGGCTGACTCGATAACTTGGTAAAACCGCTCAACGTTAACCGTCACTCTTCCCCAATGGGACGCTTTTACGCGTTGTTGATGAGCATCGAATGACGCTCTATCGATAAACTCTTCATACACGTCAAACCGAAGAGGGTTATCACTATTCTGAGTGACGCTAAAAGTAATACAGCCCGGCTCTAGCAACGTTAGCTGCCTATGGGTGATCAACTCGTTTTTCACGACATCGAGATCGCGCTCTAGCACCAAAATAAAGCCTTTTAGTGTCACTTTTGTCATGCTTGTTCCTTATTCACCCGACTCCACGACCCTATTCACTCATTGTCCGTCTTTACACATCAATCGCAACAAGCAATGCCGCGACTAGCATCGCCATCGCGGACAAAACCATCTTATTCGCCTTCAAATTTAGCGTAACACTCTTCTAGTTGTGCATCTGTCATTCCTAGCACCGACTTAATCCCATTGTTAAGACAATTCTCATATTGGCTATCATCTTCACTTTGGGTATCAATGAATTTCGCACATTTATACATCGAGTCGCGATAGCCTTGAATAATGGTTGCGTGCGTTTTGCCACTGCATTTAGCTAGGTGGGCAAATGCACCGTTATTTGTCATAAAATCGATCTGAGTATCTATACCAGATTCGATTTGGCTCTCAGTGAGTTTGTTGGTAGCGTGACTTGGCATTGCTAATACTGTAATGGAAGCAGCCAATAGCAAGCGAGATATTGTTGAAAATCGCATAGAATCCCTTTGATGTATATTTTTTGTCCAAAATAGATCACGACACACTTAACGAGGCTAAAGAGACACGCAAGTTTGAGAACGTCGTAATATTTTAAGCATTAATTACATTAAAAATTTTTCTATTTAAAGTTAATTTTTCGCATAGTTTTTTAACTGCTCATTCCAAATTAGGCCGATATACCGATCGACCTAGATGCGCCAAAGTAAAAGGAGAAGACCAGCACTCAGCATAAAATCATCGGCATCCACTTAGGAAAAAAGCTCAGCAGCAGCATCATAAAAATCGAACGCTAAATGTTCAATACTCGCAAAAATAAGTCAAATTTCACTTCGATACATTGGGAAATCAAGAGGTAGTAACTTGAAAAGGGCTAAATTGAGCGCCCTGCACTAACTCAGCCCTGAAGTTCTAACTATAATATTATCATTAACTATTATTAAAACGCAGACTATGCTTGATTCGAAATCAACCAATGAACTGGATTGCTCTCTCTTAGTCTTGGCGTGTGCGAGATTTCACCGCTCCAATCAAGTCACCTTGCTTGGCTTGAGCATGCAGACAAGTCGCTCTACTTATCCAAAGAGTCTGGGCGAAATCGTTCGACAGTTTTCGAGCCTTCGTTCGTTGAATAACTATTCAATTCAGCGCTCTAATAGATCCCGTGTTCGAACAGAGTTCGCCATTCTTGGTTAGTGCGTCGTTTGGCTATTTCAAATCTCCTTTGGGTTGGAGGTTTGATCTTATTATTCGGGCTAGACGATGAGAATGCGCGGTTTATGATGCGCTTACCCTACAGGGAGCCTTTATTGTTTCTAAATAGACGGTAGCACCCGTACCCATTTTCGGTAAATGCTTGTCCCCGCATGCTTGTTCAAATCATCACTGTATACGTAGCCATATTTATCCATTAGATCAAATGTGTGGTATGTCCAACCAGCAGCAAACGCCACGCCAATCAAGATGAAGTATATGGAAATTCTGTTGACCATCGCTTTTACTTTTGGCGGGTAGGTTTCATCAAACCTTTCCCCGCGCCAAATAGATTTAGGGAAAAGAACAATTGCAAAAAAGGCCACCCCAAGACCACCGATTGGCATCAATAAAACTACGGGGGAAAATGACACTACAGGCTCATTGTTTAATAGATCAAGATAATCCTGCAATGCGACGTAAGATATAAATAGCCACCCTCCAACCAGTGCGATGAGAAAAAAAACACCCGCTATTCTTACCTTAGTTTTCGATTGCATTTTCCAACTCCATTACGATTTTGTTATTTACGTCATACTCGGACCAAGCAACCTCAATGACTGCATAAGCAACAAAAACCACCGCCCCCACCATTACTACGGACAACCCAAAAACTGGCGCTGCAAAAATAGCAGCCTCTCCAACACCGTACTGCAATAGCGCCTTAAACACATCGGAGCCAACATTACCAAACCAATAAACAGGTGATAATCATCCTTGAACACTAGATCACTAGTTGCAATACTCGCCGACACAACAAACGTTAATACTCCTGCCCCTTTAAAATTCTCGGCTCTTGATTTTGGGCTAAAGCCAGCTTGCATTGCTTTAAATGAGTTGAGCGGGTATTTTTTTCCGTTCATGTTGATACGAGTACCATTCACAAACGCATATTTGAGCACTCTTCCATTCTGATCTGTGCCGTTAAACGCCACCAACGTTTTGCCTTTGCTCTCAATCAAATCCGCTTTAACGCCCATATCACCAAACTGCTTGGCAATTGAAACTAGTTGGCGTTCCAACGGTGACGGCATTGTTAAACATGTGCTTACCAACTTGAAGAAACGTTCGACGTACTCGCAAGAATAAGCAATTGATTTATTATCAACAAACTCAACGGACAAACCCTAGACAAAAGGTCACATAATCGACAATTGAGGAAAATTCGCCTATTTACCCATTTGGTTTTTACTGGAACCAATAAAGGGGCGGAAAAAGCCAGCTACAGAAGCTAGCTCATTGTTGGACAAAAACGGTTTAGAGCTGAGGCGCTAAACTGTTAGGTAGGATTAGAAAAAGTATCTTGAAGCCTTTAAACGT
>NZ_JBNJOH010000039.1:0-39820 GCF_050113735.1 Vibrio sp. TRT 2004
GGCTCTGGTGTTGGTGACACTGATATCACAGCGACGGGTACGATTGACTTTACCACAGGCAGTGACAAAGTCGTCGCAATGGCCGTTGATGTTAAAGCGTTTAATGATTCCTCAACGCTGACATCAGGTGGTAAGGATGTGGTGCTTGAAGAGGTTTCTGCGGGTGTTTATCGCGGGTATATCACTGAGAACGGTGTCAAAGTCGATGTACTGACTATCACGCTCGACCAAGACAAGCTTGGTGAGTACAGCGTTACACTGCACAAAGAAGTCGACCACCCTACGCAGGGGCAAGATAGTGTTGCCGTGAGTATCCCGGTTTACGCAGTAGACAGTGATAACGACCACTCTGCGAATAGCCAGTTAGTGGTCAACATCGGCGATGATATGGCCGCGATTGAAGGCTTTGCTGATGGGAGCAAATTCAAAGTCAACGAAGATGATACCGTGACCGGTTCTTCACCAGGTCAGCCTGTCATTACTGGTGAGTTTGAAACAACTCAAGGTGCTGACACGGTTGTTAAGTATGAGCTAGTGAACATTGGTGACTCTCAGAATGGCCTGACATCAGGTGGTTTTGACGTCACAATTCAAGATGTTAGCTCGTCGACAGGGCCAACTGTATATCATGGCGTCGCCAATGGAATTGTGGTCTTCACGCTTGAATTAGCAAGTGACGGCAGCTACACCTATAGCCAAATTAAAGCGCTCGATCATGCTCAGGGTGAAGATAGCTTAACCATCCCATTTGATGTGGTAGCGATTGATCGTGATGGGGATAGATCCCAACCTATTCGCCTACCTATTGAAGTAACCGATGACAAACCAACTTTAACTGGTACCACTGGTGCTACACAAGTCGATGAAGATGACTTATCTGGAGTAGGCTCAGACCAGAATCACAGCACTCACGTCTCTGGTTCATTCACCGTTACTGAAGGCGCGGATAGCGTCGTTAAATATGAACTCGCCGATGCCGATAAGATACTTGAAGATTTAACCAGCGGTGGTGAAGCTCTTACCTGGCGACCGGTTGCACAAAATGGTACCGAGTTTAGTTACACCGCTGAAACGGCAAGCGGTGATGCGGTGTTTACCATCATTTTTGATACGGCTGACAATAGCTACCGTTTCGAACTGCTTAAATCCCTCGACCACCTTGCTGGTGACGGAGAGAACACTCTTCAGATCGATTTTACTATTAAAGCCACTGACTTTGATGGCGATGAAAGTAATGTGATCACTTTGCCTATTCGAGTGGTAGATGATATTCCGACCTTAACGGGACAGGCGCTTACCGCTGAAGAGGGAGAAGGCTGGAGTAGTACGGTCAATATGTTTGCCAATCAGACTGATAAAGGCGCCGACAATGCCACTCTGACCCAGATAGAAGGGACTCAAGACAGTCATGGTGCACAAATCGTATTTGACGATGGACATGGCAACTACACCAGCGTGGTAGATTTGAAGCCAGGTGCTCAAAGCCTGTTTGTACTTGAACAGACTATAGGCTCAGATGGTCAGGTTAGCCAACGCCATATCGGTTGGTTAGAGGTTAATTCCGATGGTCAAGTCAAGTTCGCAGCGGTTAAAGACCTTGAGCACAGCGGCGAAGAAATCAACTTCACAGTTAATGTTACGGCGACTGATGGCGATAAAGATACGTCAGTGGTGCCCCTGGATATTACCATCACAGACCATGAAGCTGAGCCGATAGCGCTTAAGGTGGTCACTTTCGAGGACGCTGGTCGCGACTCGCAAATCAACTATGCCCCGGGCGATGCGCCTGAGTGGGAAAATACGCAAGATAACCAAGGCGGATTGTCTGACTCACCCGCGAAGGTCGAGTTGTCTGTTGACCTATTTGATAGAGATAACGCAGAAGATATTGGTCAGTTGACCATTGAATCGGGCAATCACCATGGAACCTTCTATTACCAACAAAATGGTGTGTTCTACAAGCTAGAACCTAATGCGGATGGAGACATCATTTTTGATGGCTCGGTTCTAAAGCAGAGCTTTATGCAAAATGGCGGCCATACTATTGCCACGATTGATAACCTCTACTTTGTTCCGGATCGTAACTTCTCGACCAATGGCAAAGGCGTTGATATCCATTACCAGTTACAAATCGATAATAATGGCAGCAAAGACCATACCCTCAATTCAAGCTTCAATATTGAGATTGAAAGTGTCGCGGATATCGCAACTTGGAATGATGCTAATAGCCAGTATCAATACTCGTTAACCGAAGATGGTGACAACGCTACTCTCGAACTTCAAGCGGTAACCCAAGATAAAACTAGACCAGAGACAATAAGCTATGAACTTCGAGCAACAGCAGGCGAGGGTAAGTTCGAGCTTGTCGACAAAAATGGCCACCCACTGAGTCCGGATAGTAACGGCGTTTATCATGTTTCATCGGCAGATATTAATACCATTCAGGTTAATCCAGTTGATAACTTCTCGGGTACGATTAAGCTGGAAGCCGTCGCAGTGACCACTGAGACTAGAAACCCATTATCAGGTAAAAAGGAGGCACACTCTGCACCACAAGAATTGATCTTCGATGTCGCACCGCAAGCCGACAAAGGTAGCTTCAGCGTTAATCGTATCAATATCTTCGAAGATAATGCAGCCACTCAGGACACGCTTGATCCGACAACTGATCGTGATCCGTTTACCCTTAATGAAGTGATTACCATGTCACCATCGCAAGACAGCGATGGCTCTGAAACGCTTTATGTGCGCATTTCAGGTATCACTGAAGGTGCTGAGTTGGTTTGGGCAGGCAGCGGTGCTAGCCAAATTACAGAAGTGACGGTTAACGGAATTACTTACAAAGAAATCCCATATGACCAGCTTAACAACGTAGAAGTTGTTCCAAAGCTACACAGCAATAATGACTTCAAATTTGATGTCACGGGTGTTGTGAAAGACAGTGCATCTCTGAGTACCGGTACTCAGGTCAGTGAGCAAGTGTTAGGTACTAAAACGGTTAACGTTGAAGTCAAGGGTGTCGTCGACATTCCAAAAGGCGATACGATCGGCTCAGGCTGGACGAATTTCAGTGAGAATGGCGTTGATGGAGTTGAAATCACCATCAAAGAAGATAAAGCGGCCGAACTTAAATTTATGATCCAGTCTGGTGAGCATGCTGACAATGAGCATGACACTTCCGAATCTTTGACGGTTCTACTATCAAACATCCCTCATGGTGTGGTGCTAGAAGACAGCGATGGCACTGTGATTGATTTGAACTTTGTTGGTTATGAAACCGGACCAGACGGTAAACCAGATACGGACAAGCCTATCTACGAAGCGAACATCACAGGCGATGTGAACAAGACTGGCATTGTGATTAAGCCCGTTGCTTCATCAACAGAGAACATCGATTTGAAAGCCACGATCATCGTGACTGAAAACGATGGTCATAGCCGTAGCTTTGAGCAAATTGTGCGCGTCAATGTTGAGCCAGTTATTGATACCAGCTTGAGTTACCAAAATAAGACCTCTGTTGGTTTTGAAGACGCTGCGATTAGTGTTAATTGGTATCCAGAAGGTAAAGATTATCCAGATAGTGATGAGCACTTTACTTCGATTACTATTGGCGGCATTCAGCCTGGTTACACCGTTGAAGTCGCAGGTCAGCCCGTGGCGGTTAACTCCGATGGTACTCTTGTCATAGAGCCTCGACCAGGACAGTCGTTTGTAGACTTTACCACTGAGGCTCTTAAAGACGGCTTTATTAAAATCACGCCACCGAAGGATTCAAGCACAGACTTCGATCTGACGACTAAAGTTGAGATAGAAGAGCGCGATCATGAATACACCAGCGATAATATTGTTGGTGAAGGTGGCCGTGTAACGGCAACGCTTACCGGTTCGGTTCATGTTGAAGTGCGTCCTGTCGTCGAGCCTGAAAACGCTGATAACAGACTGGTTGTGACCAATGAAGCGGGTGATGCTATCCAGACGGCGATTCAGGCTGATAATAAAGGTCTGATTCGATTTACCACTAACAGTGATAATACGAGTGCAAATGGCGAGTACGTAGTTAAGTACCATAACACCGACGCTTCATCGAAAGAGTTGGTACAAGATGTCGTTATTCAGTTGACCGATGAAAATGGTCATGCATTGTCTGATGCTGTTCTTAGCCAACTGGTGGTGACGGGGGCAGCTTATGAAGGTGATGGTCGTTGGGTGATTGTAAATGAAGATAACTTCAGTATTAGCGCACCTCACGGGCTGGATTTTCACCCTGACCAGCCAAATCAACCGAATGTCTACAACAAGCTCACCTTAACGGTCTTCACTCAGGTTATTGATGAAGGCGAAGACACCCATGAAAATTCACAGATAAAGAATCGTGCAACATCTTTAGAACTTTCATTCCCAGAATTGGTGAATTCAGGCAATGAGGTGGCGGCTTCCATTACGATTGATGAACATGAAATTATTACTGGAACTGAGGATATTCAGGTCGATTTAGGTCATCAATTGAACAACATCATTACCTTCGACCCACCTAAAGGCAATGAGTCTGCCGATGAGGTAACGATAGTCATTGATAGCCATGTGATGATCGGTGGTACCTCGTATCCGCTTCACATCGTCGGTGCAGAAGTAGACTTTGTTGACGGTAAGTATGTATTCCAGACCCATATATCAGATAAAGGTGTGGTTGAACCATTTGATGGTTTAATGCTAAATCTGCCAAAAGACTACTCTGGTGACTTCAAGTTGCCAATCACGGTCATCACTAAAGATACCGCATCAGGCGATGAAAAAACGGCCTCTGCACAGATTGTTGTTAAAGTCGACCCAATAGCCGATGTGGCTGGCGACAAGCCGTCAGTTAGCGTCGAAGTGACTGGTTCACTAGATAGTGCCGGTCAACTTATTGATCAAAATGGTGATGGTATTGCAGACAAAGTTGGCTATGAAGATAGCTACATTCAACTCGATTTTGATCAACAAATCGGCGATACCAACAACGGTGGTGTAGAGGGCGGCAGTGAAGCGTTTAGCTCTATCACTTTAACTCTCGCTCCCCCTGCGGAAGGCGCTTTCTATGAGAAAGTGGTCGCGCTTGATGGCAGTGTATCATTCAAAGAGCTGGGTACTCAGGTTACTTTCTCTCAGAGTGAGATAGCAGCGCATGCGTTAGACAATGTGTTGTTTAAACCAACGCACAACTACCCTACGAGCAATAATGATAACAAGGTAACGATTAATATTACTGGTACCGTGATTGATACAGCGACCTTTAATGAAACTGGGACATCAACGACGACCAATCATACCGACAACTTTTCAACCAGTGTCGAGTTTGAAGTGGTGCCAGTGGTGGATGAAGTGGTTGTAACTGGCCCTGGAGCGCATCCTGATCAATCAATTGAACTGACGGGTACGGAAGATCATCCTATTTCATTGAGCAGTTCAGGAAGCGTTTCTGTTTCACTCACCGACACTGATGGCTCTGAAACATTTGTATCGATTAAGTTTACTAATGTACCGGATGGATTCCTGTTTACAGCGGATCCAGCCAGTGGCTACACGGTGAAAAACAATGGCAATGGAGAGTGGAGTGTCAAATTGCCTGCCGGTAGTGGTGATAGCCTTGATTTATCACATATTTCGGTAGTTCCACCCAAGCATTTCAGTGGTACTGCTGAATTCGGTATCACGGTATTTACTCAAGAATCACTATTGGGTGTCCCAACTGAAGCAAGTAATTTACCGAAGTTTGTAGTGACTGTGCTACCTGAAGGTGACCTTGTTGATACCGATGTGACTGATTCGGTGACGGGAAATGAAGGAACTAATATCGATATCGCTATTAATGCTTCAGTTGTGGATAGGGCCTTGTCTGCCAATGGTGGTGTGATCCATGAAAATGCACCTGAAACCCTTCGCGTCGAAGTGACCAACGTGCCACAAGATGCATCAATTTTGTATCCAGATGGTACGCCAGCGAGTTACAACCCTGCCACAGGTGTTTGGACGCTTGAGGTGAACGCCCAGCAGTTGGATAAGATCATTTTTAATTCTGGTCAGCACAACAGTGATGTGGGCAATGCATTAGGAATCAATGGACCGATTCATATCTCAGTTCAGTCGGTCGACAATGGTGCTTTAGGGCCGAAATCTGAATTTGACGTTGATTTGGTGATTGATCCAGTCAACGACCAGCCAACGTTCGTCAACGTGATTGATCTTGAGACAACAGAAGATGTCGTGGGTGGCCTTGCGATTAACCAGTTTGGTATTGCTGATATAGATGCGACCTATGATGACCCTGATGCCACGTACGAGTTGACGCTACAAGTGAATTCAGGAACGCTAGAGTTCCAGAGTGATGCCAATGTTAACTTTACCATCACGGCTGATGGCAGTCTTGTTGCCACCGGAAAACTAGCTGACATCAATGCAGCGTTGGCTGCTGGTAAAGTCATCTTTAAACCTGATGCAGACTTTAACGGATCGGTTACTGTGACAGCGACTGTGGATGACGGTGGCAATAACGGTACGATTGATCCGGGTGATAGTTCAACGTCTTCAACCAATCATACATCCTTTGTGATTAACGTTACTGAGGTAAATGATGCGCCTGAGCCAAAAGACTTTGACTTAGGTGATTTGCCAGAGGAAGGCAGCCTGACCATCAGCGTACAAGACTTGATTGACGGCACTTTTGATAAAGAAGGCAACACAATCAGCGTTGAAAGTCTGACCCTCGTCGAAGGTCAGGGCTCCTTAGTTCAACAAGGTGATAACTGGGTGTTTGTTGCTGCGAAAGACTACAACGGTCCGGTGAAGATTAGCTACGTGGTTAAAGATGATGGCACGACCGATGGTCAAGCGGATCATCAGACGGGTACTGCTGAGATTACCTTCGACGTAACTCCGGTTAATGACAAGCCGGTATTGGATATAGACGACATTACCGCGCAGATTAATGAAGATGTAGACCAACAGCTAAGTGGCATCTCAGTCAGTGATGTCGATTATGTTGGTGCTTCTGCTAATGACCTGATGACGGTCACGCTAAGTGTAAATGACGGTACACTTTCTCTCGTTGCTCCTGCTGGTTCGAGTGTTACTGCAACAGGCAACGGTAGCGGTACTCTGACGTTGTCAGGCACGCTCGCTGATCTGAACGCGTTACTTGATAAACCAAGCAGTAATAATGTTGGCGTATTCATTGATGCGAGTTCTGTGTCAGGAAATAGCGTCGATCTGCAAGTCACAGCGAAAGACAGCTGGAACTCTTCAGGTCTTGCGCTCGAGGCTGAACCACAGAAACACACCATTAGCGTTAATCCAGTCGCGGATGCGCCAACCCTAACACTTGATAGCAGATATAACTTCAACAAGCACATTACTGCAACCCAAAGCGCCAGCACGAGCGGAATTACGATTGTAGGCATTATGGCGGCACTAACCGATACTAGCGAAGCGCTTTCATTAGAAGTGAGGGATGTTCCTGCCGGTGCAATGATTGAGAGCACTACAGGTTCGGTAACTCTGGTCGGAGACGTATGGCATGTCCCATCGCAGGCAATTGATGGCTTGGTCATTAAAGATGTGAGTGACGGAGATCATACACTGCAGATCACCGCGGTATCACAGGAGCTTGCGCAAGATCGCAGCGTCATTGATCAGGCTGTATCAAGCAACCACATCGAAATTAATTTGAATGTGGTCAACAATATCACTGACTTAGAGATCAACCGTGCATCGGAAACCGCAGCGGTTCGTCTGAATGGCAGTGGCTCAAATAGCACGCTGACGGGCGGTAGTGGCAATGATTTCCTTGAGGGTGGCTCAGGACACGATGTGTTAATTGGCGGAGCCGGTGATGACCAACTTGACGGTGGTGATGGCAACGACACTCTTTACGGTGGTTTAGGCTCGGATATTCTCGTTGGTGGCACGGGTATGGATACCTTTGTCTGGGATCATATCGATGGGGGTTCACTCGACACCATTAAAGACTTCAAGGTGAGCGAAGGTGATAAGATTGATCTGCGCGAAGTGCTCCCTGAATTGAAGCAAAATACGCTTGATATGGAGAGCCTACTTGAACATCTTGATGTGAAGGTGGATGGTGACAACGTTGAGCTCCATATCCATCCATCAGGTACAGGTACAGAGGGGCAGTCGATTCTGGTTGAGAACCTCGCCCATCAGTTGGATAGTGACTTCGGTGCATTATCACATGCTGATATGGTCTCATCACTACTGGAACATGTGATGGTTCACGATAACAACTAATCTACAACGCCCCTCAATGAGGGGCGTTTTTCTTGTTACTAAGCGCTAAGATCATTTGGAACCAATCTGATAAGTGGCGACAAAACTTGCAACAGCCATTCTGACTGCCTGTTCAACTTGCTGACAGGTTGGAGGTGGTAAATGGGCGATCAACTGAGGCCAGAAAACGACCGCCTTGATACTTCCAATATACTGTTCAATAGCCGCTGAAACATCCTGTATGTCAAGAACACCCGCATCGATCCCCTGCTGAGCCCAACGTTGTAAGCCATAAGAGTCTTCGATTGACTCAAACTTAGCAACCAACACCTTCGATGTATCCTGACAGCGTATACATTCTGCCATCACTAACCGAGCGGTGATTTGAAAGTCTTGATTGCTGATATAGCACATCTGCTTGAGCGTATAATCGAGCAACTGTTGGTCAAGCGGGAGTGTAGGCTCAAACTCGACGGTAGTCTGGTCATCAAAGCGACACATCAGCTTATCAACGATGACGTCAAACAGAGCTTCTTTGTTGGGGTAGTACTTGTAGAGGGTGCGTTTAGAAACACCTGCGTGTTTAGAGATCCCCTCCATGCTCGCCTGATCGAACCCTTTGCTAGAAAAAACTTCGATCGCAGACTTGATGATATCTTCTTGTTTTATATCACTTCTTTTAATCATTTAGTCACCCTAACAGCTAAAAAGTAAACGACGATGTTTACTTGTGTTTGCTAGTGTCTAAAGTATACACCATCGTTTACTTTTTGGGGGGATTGAGCTAAGAAAAATAGAGCAATTCGTTTGGTGGCAAAAGCCTCAGTTACATGCCGCAAACGTTCAGCTAAATAATCAAAAATCATATTATTAACTTCATAATAAATAATGTTTTTTTTATTGTTAGCCTGCTGTTTACAGGCTTTTCTATATTCTCGCTATTAAAACTTTTGTTTCCATTTATTATTTGTATACTGATTGAACAATATGAAACAGGTTGGCTTAGGGAGTAGCACATGGAACATGAGCAGAGTCTATTTGAATGGTTTGGCGCAGGGTGGTTGTTTGGTCTTAGTTTTGCGATCTGTTTGACGATGATCTGGCTTTACGCCGTCGCTTCAAGAACAGAAGATCGCGTAGAAAGAGAGGTTGCGATCCAGTAGCCCGAATTATCGGGCTACTGAAGACGCTAACTACTTGCTAAGTTGTGGCTCTGATTCGCCAGCGTGTTGCGGTTCCAACTGAATCGTTTGGGTTGGAAAGGCGATATCCGCTCCGTTTTGTTGGATGATATCGTAAATTTGCAGCAATACATCTTGCTTTACTTCGTGGTAGCGAATCCAGTTGACTGTTTTGGTGAAGGTGTAGACCAGTAAAGTCAGAGATGACGGCGCAAAACCATTGAAGTTGACGATCAACGTCTGCTTAGTATCGATATCGGGATGCTTCTGCAACATCGATTTGATGTCAGCGACGATCTTTTCAACCTTCGCCCCATCTTTATAACGGATGCCGATGTTCTCATTAATGCGTCGATTGAGCATACGTGATGGGTTCTCAACCACGATATTGCTGAATACAGAATTAGGGACATAAATCGGACGTTTATCAAAGGTACGAATGATGGTCATTCGCCAGCCAATTCTCTCTACCGTTCCTTCGATTTGACGGTCGGGAGAGCGGATCCAGTCGCCAACTTTAAACGGACGATCGAAGTAAATCATCATTCCACCGAAGAAGTTGGAGAGCAAATCTTTTGCTGCCAAACCGACGATCAGGCCACCCACACCACCGAAGGTTAACAGACCCGACAGACTGAGGCCAAACGCCTGCATCACGGTTAATGCGCCTATGACGATAAAGAATAAGCGTGACACCTTGGCAACGGCTTGAACGGTGGTTTCGTCGCGCGTTTTTTTGCTGAGTACATACTCTTCGATATTGTTGATCAGACGCATAGTGATCCAAACAAAGATCGCGATGACCAAAATGAGCTTCAAGGTACTTAGCCAATTGAGTTTCGATCCCATGTAATCTTCGAGGACAAATCCTAAGGAAATGGTCGCAGGCCAGCACCAAATCAACGTGCTTATGGGTGTTTTGAGGGCGTGAAGAGTGAGGTCATCCCAATGAAACCGAGTCTTGTTGACCAAAATTTCTAGTCGACTGTAGACAATGCGCCAAGCAATCCATGCGATGAAGCTGCCGATGGTAATAAGTAATACATTGGTGTCCCAGCTTTGCAGCAGAGTCGCCAGTGGTTGTGGCAAATATGTGATTAACTCGTTCATTTTTGACTCAATATCTTTCTGTTGTGGCATAAGTATAAGGGTTTGCCTATACCCAAACTAGTGACATTATGCTCAGAGGTCTATGAATATAAACATGAAAGTTAAAACGATGTCAGAATATCTGATTCAATTTGATAAGCGAACTCGTCAGGAGCACACTGTCAAATCTAGTCATTACGCGAATAAGGTAAACCATGAAATCAGGTGATAAACAATATGCAGTGATTGGCTTAGGTCGATTTGGCCTATCTGTTTGTCAAGAACTGCAACAATCCGGCGCCGAGGTTTTGGCTATTGATATCGATGAAGATCGAGTTAGAACCGTTGCAGGTTTTGTCAGTCAAGCTTTAGTGGCGAACTGTGCGATAGAAGAGACGGTTGCCGAGCTAAGATTGAGCGACTACGACATGGTGATGATCGCAATTGGTTCTGACGTAAATGCCAGTATTTTAACGACCCTCGTAGTCAAAGAGGCTGGGGTAAAAACTGTCTGGGTAAAAGCCAATGATAAAAACCATGCGAAGATACTAAGCAAAATAGGTGCAGACCACGTCATTATGCCGGAACGTGATATGGGGATTCGTGTTGCTCGAAAAATGCTTGATAAACGAGTGCTTGAATTTCAAGAGTTGGGCTCCGATCTTGCCATGACCGAAATTGTGGTTGGCTCACGCTTGTTAGGGAAGACGCTAGGGGATCTTGCTTTATGTAAGGAGCAAGGTGTTGAAGTTTTAGGCTTTAAACGTGGACCGAATATCACCAAGGCACCGGATCTCGATCGAACTTTGGAGATTGGTGACCTGATCATTATCGTTGGCCCTAGTGAAACCTTATCGAGAAAGCTGAGTTCATTATGAGTCCGTTCAGTCGAAGGGATCTGTTTTACGCATTAGACCCCGAGAAAAAACAGAGTAAAGGCTCAGAGCCGAGAGTTATTCTGATCAGTTTTTTAAGTGTGTTAATACCCTCTGCGGTGCTGCTCACTCTCCCCGTTTTCTCGGTGAGTGGGCTTTCAATCACGGATGCACTATTTACTGCGACCTCCGCCATTAGTGTGACCGGGTTGGGCGTCGTCGATACGGCTGAGCACTTTACCCATTCAGGTAAAGTCTTGTTAATGCTGTTGATGCAGATAGGTGGCTTAGGCCAGATGACCCTTTCTGCGGTTCTACTCTATATGTTTGGAGTGAGGCTGACCTTAAAACAACAAGCGTTAGCTAAAGATGCATTGGGGCAAGACCGACAAGTTAACCTGAGACTGCTGGTGAAGCGGATCATCATTTTTGCCTGTATTGCCGAATCGATTGGGTTTGCGTTGCTAGCATTTCGTTGGGTGCCTGAACTGGGTTGGGGAGAAGGACTGTTCTATGCGATGTTCCACGCAATCTCGGCGTTCAACAATGCTGGCTTTGCTTTGTTCTCAGATAGCCTAATGAGTTTTGTTGATGACCCTTGGATAATCTTTACGCTTTCAGCACTATTCATTCTTGGCGGCTTAGGGTTTACGGTGATTGGTGACGTATCTAGCAATTGGAGAGGTGGCTTTCGCACCTTGCAACTGCATACCAAGATAATGCTAGTCGCAACGCCTGCATTACTCTTGGTTGGTACCGTGCTGTTTTGGCTGCTGGAAAAATCGAATCCAGCAACCATGGCGGATTTGACGCCATCAGGTCAATGGCTCGCAGCGTTTTTTCAGTCAGCGAGTTCTCGAACAGCAGGTTTTAACAGTGTCGATTTGGCACACTTTACTCAGCCCGCTTTGCTCATCATGATTATTCTGATGTTAATTGGTGCGGGATCTACTTCTACTGGCGGTGGGATAAAAGTGTCAACGTTTGCAGTGGCGTTCGTGGCGACTTGGGCTTTCCTTCGTCAGAAGAAGCACGTGGTCATGTTTAAGCGTACTGTTGGCTGGCCTGTGGTGACTAAGTCTTTGGCGATTATAGTCGTGAGTGGTGCGATTTTAACCATAGCGATGTTTTTGTTGATGATTACCGAGCAGGCGAGTTTTGACAAAGTCATGTTTGAAACCATCTCGGCGTTTGCAACGGTGGGGCTTACCGCGGGTCTAACCGCTGAATTATCAGAGCCGGGGAAATACATCATGATCGTTGTGATGATAATCGGTCGAATTGGGCCGTTAACGTTGGCCTATATGCTGGCACGCCCTGAACCGACGTTGGTCAAGCATCCCGAGGGTATGGTGTTAACTGGTTAAAAGATTACTTTTCGCTAAAGTGGTCTGAAAGGGCGGAACGGCGATTCTTCGCTGAACCGCCTCCATCCATATCAATGGTGTTCTCATATCCCTCTTTCACGAAACGCTGAGTAGGGCTGTTTGGCTGGAGACGCCTCAGCTGTGGTGAGTTAAACGTGCCGGCAACTTGATAGATAGAGGTTCCTCCCCCCGTACTGACGGTTATCCGCTTGCCATCAAAGTCAAATTGGGTCGCGATAAGTCGGTCATTTCTAAAGACCCCTTGAGCATTTAACGTCAGAACTTCTGTCTGGTAAGGTGGCGCTCCTACTTCAATCCAGCGCCCGTAGACATGCTTCGGGTGAACATAGTCTTGGTAACTAAAGTAAAGCAGACTCGAGAATCCTAGAGCGAGTAATACAAAAATAGTTGCAGCGACGGTTTTTATGGCAGAACTCTTGATCATAACAGCGGATAGTCGCCTTAGGTATTGATTGAAAACAGCACGTGAGCTTGTAAAGGATAGAGCGTAGCATAATTTTGCATTGTTAATCTTTGAACCTCTGCCCAAAAAGCAATGTACGAATTTTCTGCATATTGCTTACAGTCTAGCCCAACGGTGGAAAACCACGGAATTAAGTGAGTTAAGTTTGTTTGCACGCCATTACTAGCGATTTGTTTTACCTATGGTTTATTTGTCGATAATTAAACGTACTCTTTGAGCATATGTTAGTGAGGGAGTCCACCGTTATTACTCTCTTCAATCGGTATAGTGGTTGCTGAAATAGGACAATTCATATAAAACAAGGTTTTGCTTCTATGACGGAATATCGACGGAGAATGAAATGATCAAAGCAAACAGCTATTTTGAAGGACAAGTACAGTCACTAGGTTTTTCTCAACAAGACGGAGAGTCGAGCGTTGGGGTAATGGCTCCTGGAGAGTACACCTTTGGTACTGCTGCGGCAGAGCGCATGACAGTTGTGAAGGGTGCGCTTACCGTTAAAAAAGCCGGTGAAGACGAGTGGGTGACTTATGAGGCGGGTTCATCATTCCATGTCGAAAGTGACTCTTCATTTGACCTGAAAGTTTCTGTCTCAACGGCTTATCTATGTGAGTACTTAGGCTAGTTTTTGTTTGCCTGAGGTTATTAGCACAATGACTTCAGGCCCATTCATTTTGACAATCAATTTGACCCTCGCACTTGATTGCCTTCTTCTCTTTTGTTTAATCTTATTTAAATCAATGTCTTACCTAACTTTGCTCGTCTGGTATAAAACTTGCTAAACATCTATAGGGCTTGTTAAGCCAAGTTTTACGTATAATTAATCGGAAATCTCGAATATAACCTCAGTTATTAGCAATTTTATTAATGTAACTATTGGCTATAATTAAACAAGAATAAGCTTGAGAGGAGGTGCTTATGGCTGTTGTACCAAAACACACTGACTCCCATAGTCGTTACGATCCAAGTAAGGAATTGACGGCCGACCAATTGCATCGCTTTGGCAAGGTTGCTCACAAAGCGCAAAAGCGTCGTGAGGAGGAAGTCGAAAGAGGAACGATTGCTGCTACTGCGAGAGCTGCTCGCGAAGCCGCATTTAGACCTATTGTGACACCAAAACGCGATAAACCTAATACGATCCGCTATGCGGCTTGGTTGATCGTGGTCATGGCGATATCGTTGTGGCTTATGTACATGACCGGTTAAACTTTTTTATTGGTGTTACCTTAGACAAGTCACCGGCGTGTTCGCCATTGTTTTGAAAGTCATTGTCATAGCCACGATAAAATCGGTATTGGTTTTTGCCTTTATGTTTGGCGGCGTACATCGCTTTATCGGCACAACGAGTGAGTTCGGGAAGGTTAGTCGCATCCTGAGGATAGAGCGCCACTCCAGCGCTGACGGTGAGTTCATTAATGCGTTCCGATGCTTGATAGCTGTCAGAGAACACCTGACATATCCTTTTAAGAATGCCCTCCAAATCCTTTATTGAATTTACATCGTAGAGCAGCAGAACAAACTCGTCGCCCGCAAAACGAGCAATAGAATAATCATGTCTGTCGGTTTGGCGATCTTTGTTACGGATGTTGTTCTTGAGCCGATTCGCGAGATGTTGTAAGACTCGGTCGCCAACGTCGTGTCCGTAGGTGTCGTTAATCGCTTTAAAGTTGTCGATATCGAGAAACACCATTGCCGTCACCTTGTTGCTGTTCTTTTGTTCTTCTAGTTTGCCAGCGGCCCAACTTTCAAAGCTCCATCGATTAGCAAGTCCAGTGAGTTGATCCAAATAAGCGAGATCTTCAATTCCTTCTTTATAGAGTTCTTGTACATATTTCATCACTTTAGAGTAATAGAAAGCTACGACATTGCAGAGTACACAGAGCGCAAGCAAGCTCACTACAAAGCGTCCCTGAGAAGCATCGGTAGTGTAAGGGGATGCCTGTGCGAAAAGTACCGCGAGAACAGCAACAACGCACAGGCCAGAGCTTAAAATCGCGCCAGTTTTGAAGTTGTTGGCGAAAATAAGCACCGCAACTATAGGATAAAGCCATAGAATCCGATCTGGCACATGTTCACCATAAATCAGTAATAAAGTGGCTTGAAACAATAATATCCCACTCAAAACCACGTCACAGTGGTTGTGGCGTAGGTGCTTGAATAAGTAGTAGAGATTAACTATTAATACAGTGGCTGAGAAAAAATTTACCGAGGCAAAGAAGTAGTCTTGAGTGGTGAGCCTTAACACACCATAGCTAAGCAAGACCACAATGGCAATAATCGAACAGAGTAGCACAAGCTTGCTCTTGCGCGTTGCTCTGATATCCGCCATTTCAGCTATCTGTCGCCCAGCAAATTGTGGCATATAGTCATTATCCTTTACACATAACCCCTCAAGCAAAGTCTAGAAGAAAAAACAAAGTCTGAACGAGCCATGAAATTCGCAAAAATAAGAGTAATCAGTAATTTATATGCCATTCGGTGCTTATTGGTTGTGAGGTGTATTAGTTGTACTGAGTTTTGACGCATATGTAAGCGACTGTATTCATGCGTAAATTATTTATGGCGGTAGATTATTGACGGATTACAGCGTGATTGATTTTTTTGCAATTGTTATGGAATCGCCGATACTTATAATAAATAAATCTATCACTTTCGCAGGTTTTCGTGCGTCATGTCTCGCCTCTGCGCAGGAAGAAAACCAGCCCAAAGAGAAGGGCTGGCGGATTTAAAGTTGTTACTGCGGGATAAGTCCATACGGGAGGGATGTGAAAACGCTAGGTTGGCCCTTCACTGTTGGAGCCTCATTGACCTTCTGCCAATCAAGCAACATGATCGCTAGGACGTTGCGATGTTCCCCGTACGTGATATCGAAATCTCCGGTGACTGAAGGAATCATCCCTTTCTCACTATCTATCGCTTTTTGGATAGCGTAGCGAGTTTTTTCTACGACCGGATCATCTTCGAGTCCGGCGAGTAGAAACGTGATACCGACTTCCGCGATGACGTCTTCTTTCGCTCGAATGAGAATGGTATCGATGTTTTGGCGGAAATAGTCATAAATCCACTGATGCTGCTTTTCACTTACCAAATGTTGATAGTATTCAGAGTCGCCAAAAATAATATGGGTCATACCATAGAGTTTGTTTCCGTACTGCTGGTTGGACAGTTTTTTGTCTTCTACCTCTGGATAGGCTTGCTTAAATGCGGTTGTAAAACTATCGACGACATCTTGCTCACCTAGCTGCCTTAGCCAGTAGACCTGATTGGCTAGCTGTGCGGCCCAAGCCTTAATCATCTCTTGGTCTGTCGCATACTTGCTAAAGTCATAGCGGCGGATAATGGAACGAAGCAGATCGTCTTGTTTGTGTTTTAGACCATACTCGTTGGCGCGTGCCATCGAACCCAGTAAATCAACACCAAGGTAGAGATATTCAGGCATGTGTTTTGTGACGTTATAACGCCTCATGCTTCTTTCATCCGTCTCATCAGTGTAGCCAGAAAGGCGCTTTTCAGAGTAAAGTAAGATTTGTTCTGGGGTATGAACTTCTGCTGCGAAGCGATTAAGTCGACTTGCGACACGGGCCATATCACTCCAAACCGCGGCCGAATATTTGTCATCGAGCGTTTGACGGTACATCCTTAAGCCGTAGTGCCCTTCTTTAAAGGCTGGGAGAGTATAGAGCTGACTTTCATACGTATTGCGAATAAGATCTGCGGATGCTTCAAAGCTCGCTGTGTTTGCCGATGCGGTCGGTGTATGTATGAGGATTGCACTAAGGCACAAGCCAATCAGCTTTTTATGCATGGTATAACCTATAAAAAATGGTGTTAGGGTATGGTGGCATAGTACCAGTCATTCCTTCCTTAAATGTAAGCTCAGGGTCAGATAAAAGTAAGGTTTGATTGCTTACATGCTTGCTACATTAACGTTGTTTTTTATTC
This sequence comes from Vibrio sp. TRT 2004, assembly GCF_050113735.1. Taxonomy (NCBI): domain Bacteria; kingdom Pseudomonadati; phylum Pseudomonadota; class Gammaproteobacteria; order Vibrionales; family Vibrionaceae; genus Vibrio; species Vibrio sp. TRT 2004. The sequence continues at coordinate 17,201 of NZ_JBNJOH010000039.1, forward strand.
GCCGATGGTTGGATGTCGACCCCAAAGCGATCTATATAAGCATTAGTACCACTGATTTTTTTTGATGATGCGCAAGAATTGGTGGAGTGATAATAATATATTTGTCGATTGTCGATGAAATTTCGACCGATTTAATGTACGTTTTATATAACTAATATTAATAATAATTAACACTAGCACGTATGGATACGTCAATGAGTTGAGATTGAGTTTGCTCTGGTGTCTGTGATAGTTGTGGGGGATGGATGGCCTATCATGTGGGCAGGCAGCATTATATTAATGCGCTGTTTTTGATGACCTTTGTATTTTTTGTTGGGCTGGTTGAGTCACTTGACCGAAGTCAGAAAACGTTTTTGCGTGATAGTTTGCTGTCCCGTGCTAAGGAAGAGTTATCCATTGTTCGATCAGAGCTTGAAGCCGCGATTGTTTCAGATATCTATGTGGCTAATGGGTTATCTGCTCTGGTTGCATCTAATCCAGAATTTGATTTTTCAGGATGGGATCTTATCGCATCGAGCATTATACGTAAGAGCGACCATGTTCAATTGCTAGGGCTTGCGCCGAATGATGTCGTTAAATTCGTTTATCCGTTGGAAGGAAACGAAGCGGTTTTAGGATTGAATTATCAAACCATTCCCAATCAATGGCGTTCCGTAAAAAAAGCCCAGAAAATCCAGGACATCTTTATCTCTGGCCCCGTCAATTTGGTACAGGGTGGTAAAGCTCTGATCGCACGTGTACCGATTTTTTCCGATCCTCCTTACAACACAAACTACTGGGGTGTGTGCAGTATGGTGATTTCCTTGGACTCACTCTTTTCAGAAGCAGGTGTTGCCTCGTTTGAGCATCGTTACAATCTAGCGATGCGTGGTGTCGATAGCTCAGGATCGGAAGGTGAGGTGTTTTATGGTTTTCAAACGACGTTTGATCAAGCATTCGCCTCAGAGTCTGTGCATTTTCCATACGGTAGCTGGCAGATCGCTGCATCGACGAAAAGTGACTTGCTAAGTGGAGCTAAGTGGTACCGAGTACACGTGGTTAGACTGCTTGGCTATCCGATGATAATTATGCTTATCTTGGCCTTTATTGCTACCTATCGGCTCTATATTGCGGCGAATGATCGTGCCCTGCGTGATGAACTGACACAGCTACCCAATCGTCGCTACTTTATGTATACCTTTGGTGAGCATTTTAACGCGGTGAAAAAGAATGGGGGCGGTGACTCTTTTGCCATTCTTAATATCGATTTAGATAAGTTCAAAGCGATTAACGATACGTTTGGCCATGCGGCAGGGGACAAGGTACTTGTTGCAACTGCCGAGAGGCTGAAAAGCGTGCTCAGAACCTCAGACATTGTTGCTCGTATGGGCGGCGACGAGTTTCTGGTGTTGTTGCCGAGAGTCTCAAGCACAGAGGATATTGACGTAATCAATATCGAGCTGCAAAAAGCCGTCTGCCATACGCCTGTTATCTATGAACAGCACTTAATTAATCTACGAGTGAGTGTTGGATATGCTATCTATGACCCTGAATTTAAAGACATAGAAGAGATGTTTAAACTCGCGGATTCTAGGATGTACGAAGAAAAACGCAGGCAGATATAAAGAGCTCTCACAAAAAGAGATTATACCGCTGCAATGCTGGTAAACCCATGCTATAGAAATAGTAAAGGAGCATTACAGGTATATGAGTATGAAGGACTTGTCTCAGTGGTTAAATGAGTATGGTGAAAGCCATCAGAATCCGATCAACCAAAAAATTCATAAGGTTGCGGTTCCCGGTATTTTTCTTTCTGTTGTTGGATTGATTTGGTCTATTCCACCCATTCAACTATTTGGTATGACACTTAACTGGGTGTGGCTTGCTGCATTGCCTGTCATGGTGTTTTATTTCAGGTTATCGTTAAGTGTATTCATAATGATGCTCGGTTTTACCCTGGCCTGTATTTCGTTGATTTGGTCATTAGAAGTGTTACAGCTCTCGGTGTTGTTTGTCTCTTTAGTGCTGTTTGCGGTTTTGTGGCTTTTTCAATTTATCGGCCATAAGATCGAGGGTAAGAAACCCTCATTCTTCGAAGACGTTCAGTTTTTGCTTATCGGCCCGGTGTGGGTGTTTCGAAAACACTGAGATCTGATCGATATCCCTATCTATTCACTTGCCCATTACATGTGGGCAAGTTCACATTTATTCTTTTCATTATTCATTTCTCCTCATTGTTGTTAACAATTGTGACCATAGTCATGGTAAACGGTTGCTTGTTACCGGTAACATTGGCAAAAGTTACCGGTAACATAAAAATTACATCCGGTAGTAAACCAAAAGTCATATAGGCTTGCCTGGACAACTGAAACAAATAAAGGATACCCCTCATTATGAAAGCAATGACGAAAACTCTGCTTGCCACTGCCATTACCGGTCTATTCTCTGTCTCTGCATTCGCGGCAGATTTTAACCTTAAGATTCAGTCGTCAGATCCTTCTGGTGACCTGAACTACAAGGTTCAACAGAATTGGGCGGAACGTGTAGAAAAAATGTCTAACGGCCGTATTGAAATTGATTTGCTGCCAGTAGGTTCAGTGGTGAAGCACACTGAGACTTTAGGTGCTATCAAAATGGGTATCCTTGATGGCCAAGTGACTGCGACTGGCTATTTTTCTGGTAAAGATCCAGCATTTGGTTTGATTGGTAACATGGTTGGTGCGTGGTCTGATACGACTCAGTTGCTTCAATACATGAACTACGGTGGTGGTAACGAGCTAATGACAGAGCTTTACGCTCCGTATGGTGTTAAGTTTGTTGGTGCATCGACCACAGGCGTAGAATCTTTTATCTCTAAGAAGCCAATTGATGGTGTTGATGATCTGAAAGGTCTCAAGCTACGTGCTCCGGAAGGACTTGTGCAGCAGGTATTTGCCGCAGCAGGCGCGACTCCGGTAAACCTACCTGGGTCGGAAGTATTTACCGGACTAAGCAAGGGCGTTATTGATGCCGCGGACTACACGGTATTTTCAACGAACCAGAAAGCGGGTATGAATGATATCGCAACGCATCCTGTTCAACCTGGCTTCCACTCATTGCCACTGATTGATATCTCTATCTCACAAAAGAAATGGGACAAGATGCCAGCGGATCTACAAACTATCTTACAAACATCAGTGCGTGATTTCTCTTACGACATGACAACGCAACTGAAAATGGCAGACCAGATTGCGGTTAAAGAAGCGCAGGCAAATCCAAATATTACGATCCACAACTGGTCTGACGAAGAGCGTAAGAAATTCCGTGAGATCGCTAAGACTCAATGGAAAGTATTTGCTGAACGTTCACCGAATGCACAGAAGGTATATGACTCAGTGACGTCTTTCTTAGAGTCTAATGGCCTACTGTAATCATCAGTTTTAAAGCTAACCTTCCTGTTTAGCTTCTCTCTGGAGGGCTTGTGCCCTCCAATTTTTTGGAACATTTGTTATGACTGATAAAACGCCGCATACACCACCTCAAGCGGAAGAGCAGCCGCGAAATATACTTGATCGCGCCATTATAAAAATCAGTAATCTGCTCAGTTGGTTCTTTATCGCCACCGTTCTGATCTCCTTCTATGAAGTGGTCATGCGCTATGCGTTTGATGCTCCAACTACTTGGGTTCACGAAACCGCCTCTTTTATCGGTGGGTCACTCTTTATCGTTGGAGGTATTTATGCCTTTGCTGCTAACAAACATGTACGAGTCGTATTGATCTATGATGCGGTGTCATCGCGTACGCGAAAATACCTCAATATTGTCCATCATGTTGTTGGGTTAGCGTTTGCAGGAATGCTTGCCTACGCGGCATATTCACTAGCCAATGAAGCCTGGTTTACTCCATGGGGCGAACTGCGGTTAGAAACATCGGGTTCTGTCTTGAACGCCCCTTATCCCGCGTTACTTAAAGGCATCATCTTTGTTGTCTTATGTATTCTTGTTGTCCAGTTTGTATTGCACCTGATCCAAGAAATCATGGGGCTAAGGAACAATGATAATGTTTGATTTATCTTCGATAGGCATTGCTTGGGGCAGTGCTCTAATGCTGGCAATGATGATTGGCTTACTGCTGACAGGAATGCAGTTGGCTTTTGTTACTGGCTTTGTTGCCATTTTTTTCACTCTGTTTTGGTTTGGTCCTGACGCCTTGCCTCTGATTGCAAGCCGTACGTACAGTTTCGCATCTGGATATGTATTTCTTGCAGTGCCGATGTTCGTATTGATGGCTGCACTACTGGATCGATCAGGTATTGCAAAAGATCTGTTTGATGCAATGAAATCGGTGGGTCGTAAGGTCAGGGGTGGTGTCGCCGTACAGACGCTTATGGTTGCGGTACTTTTGGCATCGATGTCTGGTGTGATTGGTGGTGAGACCGTGTTACTGGGCATCCTAGCTTTACCTCAAATGCTGCGTCTAGGTTATGACCGTAAATTAGCCATAGGAACGACTTGTGCTGGTGGCGCTCTTGGTACCATGCTTCCGCCTAGCATTGTATTGATTATCTACGGTATGACAGCAAGCGTATCGATTGGCGACCTGTTTAAAGCTTCGTTTCTTCCTGCGTTTATTCTCGCTGGTTGCTACATCGCATATGTACTCATTCGTTGTAAGATCAATCCTGCTTTAGCGCCTATCCCAAGCGATAGTGATGAAACGGAGGAACCACAGGTCAGCTACTTCAAAGCGTTGTTCTTCCCGTTACTGTCGGTAGCCGTAGTGTTGGGTAGTATCTACACGGGTGTCGCTTCGGTTACAGAAGCTTCGGCTCTGGGCGTCGTTGGTATCATGATCTCAGCGATTATCCGTGGTGAAATGAATTACACCATGTTGAAGGAAAGCGCGATTGCGACGATGAGAACCTGCGGGATGATCATGTGGATAGGCATTGGCGCCAGCGCACTTGTCGGTATCTACAACCTGATGGGCGGCATCAACTTTGTTGAAGAAGTGATTCTAAGCCTAAGTGGTGGTAGCGCAATTGGTACGCTTCTGATCATGATGGTGATTCTGCTCGTACTCGGCATGTTCCTTGACTGGGTTGGCGTAGCGTTGCTGACAATGCCTATTTTTGTGCCGATTATTACCGGTTTAGGTTTTGATCCAGTTTGGTTTGGTGTGGTGTTCTGTCTCAACATGCAGGTTTCATTTTTGTCACCACCGTTTGGTCCCGCGGCGTTTTATCTAAAATCTGTTGCGCCTAAAGACATTAGTCTTGGTGAAATATTCAGTTCGCTATTGCCATTTATTGGCCTTCAGATCTTGGTGTTAGGACTTGTGATTGTCTTCCCTGAATTAGCGATGTGGTGGAAATAGCCACTAAACGGTATAGAAATTTAGAACTTCACAGCCTTCGGTAAGTTAAGAAGGCTAAGGCTAGTATTGTCCGATGAAAGCAAAAAAAATCTTAGTAATGGGCGTGTCGGGTTGCGGCAAAAGCCTGATTGGCAGCGAGTTAGCCAAATCGTTACAGTTACCTTTTTACGATGGCGATGATTTTCATCCTCAGGCTAACGTAGAAAAAATGCGTCAGGGTATTCCCCTTAATGATGAAGACCGTATCGGCTGGCTTCACACTCTGAATAAATTGTACCGCGACAACGAATGTGCTGTTGTGGCTTGCTCCGCGTTAAAACCAGAGTATCGCGATATTTTACGTAGTGAGAACTCATCACTTGTGATTGTCTATCTGAAAGGAGACTTTGACACCATATGGGCTCGCCACAAAAATCGCGCTAACCACTACTTCAATGGTGAGGCCATGTTGCGTAGCCAGTTTGATACTTTGGTTGAACCGACCAGTGATGAAGCGCTGCATATCGATATTTCTCAATCAGTAGAGCAAGTCGTACAACAAGCATTAAACGCAATTGAGGCGAAAACGGTATGAGCAACGCAAATATCGCAATGATCGGGTTAGGAGTGATGGGCAAAAGCCTTGCCTTAAACCTTATAGACCATGGTTTTTCAGTGGTTGGATTTGATATCGACCCAACAAATCGAGCTAGGGCAAAAAGTGAAGCAGAGCGATTGTCACAGCAACCCCAAAAGGGTCGTTATTTGGCCGCTATGGACTTAGGTGAGCTACTGGCCAATCTTGCATCCCCTCGCGTTATTGCACTGTCTGTTCCAGCCGGTTCCATCGTCGATTCGGTGATTGTGGATTTGTTAAACGCAGGATTAAGCCGCGAAGATATTGTTATCGATACAGGCAACAGCTTATGGACGGACAGCGAACGTCGTGAGCTTGAGTATCAAGGTAAGCTACGCTTTTTCAGTACCGCAGTGTCTGGCGGTGAGATTGGCGCCAGATTTGGTCCCTCATTAATGGCGAGTGGTGACGAGGAAGCATGGTTGCAAATCGAACCGATGTGGCAAGCGATAGCAGCGAAAGTGGATAGCAATGGCATCCCTGTGGGTCAATTTGAAGCTGGAGAGCCTTGCGCGGCTTATCTTGGCCGAGCGGGCGCGGGTCATTATGTGAAAATGGTTCACAATGGCATTGAATATGCGGATATGCAGTTAATCTGCGAAGCGTACCACTTTATGTCTAGTGTGCTGTCCATGTCCGCGCAACAGATTGGTCAAGTCTTTGCTCAGTGGAATCAAGGCGTTCTTAATAGCTACCTGATGGAAATCAGTGCGGACATACTGCAAACTCTTGACCCAGTCACCGGAAAGCCTTTTGTTGAAATTGTCTTAGATAAGGCGGGCCAGAAAGGGACGGGTTTATGGACGGCGGTCAACTCTCTTCAACATGGTGCGCCAGCACCTACGATCGCGCAAGCCGTTTTCGCCCGAGCTCAAAGCAGCCAGAAATCGATGCGTACGAAGGCGGCAAATTGTTTGAGTTCGGATATTGAGCCTCTCGCGGGGCTAGAACAGCAACAGACCATCAGTGAATTGCATGATGCTGTATATTGCGCCAAGTTGACCGTTTACGCGCAAGGGTTTGATTTGCTAAAAGTGACCTCCGATAGGGAAGGGTGGCAGCTCGACTTTGCCAATATTGCCAAAATCTGGCGTGCAGGATGTATCATTCGAGCTGTCTTTCTGCAACACATCACGCAGGCTTATAGGGCTACGCCTGATTTGGACAATCTTCTTTTCGCGGAGCACTTTGCCACTGAGCTTAAATCCCGTTCTTATGGTTGGAGATCAAGCATTGCTAAGTCGGCGATGACGGGTGTCCCGATGGCGGGGATAAGTTCTGCATTAAGTTATTTTGATGCTTTACGTTGCGATGTTCTACCGGCCAATTTACTCCAGGCACAACGCGACTATTTTGGAGCGCACAGTTACTCGCGTATAGATGAAGATGAGGCGGCGAAGTACCATTTGAACTGGCATTTAGAGCCAAGAAATCAAGTTAGGGTATGAAATAAGAGCGTTCACCAAATTGTGAACGCTTTTTTGTTACCTGTAACAATAAAATAATATCCGATGAAAGGTACTATGTTACCAGTAACACAAACAGGAAGATGCATAGAAACTCAGTTATGGCTAATAAGAAGAAAAGACCGACCTTACAAGATATCGCAGATCGAGTAGGGGTAACTAAAATGACAGTCAGCCGCTGTCTCCGCGACCCATCACAGGTTTCCGAAGCTATAAAAGATAAAATAAATCAGGCGGTTGAAGAGCTGGGCTATATTCCCAATCGAGCACCAGACATTCTTTCAAACGCTAAGTCCAATGCCATCGGTGTGTTGGTTCCATCTTTAACGAACCAAGTCTTTGCCGAAGTGATAAGAGGTATTGAGTCGGTAACAACTCCTGCTGGTTATCAGACCATGATTGCTCACTATGGATATAGCACGGATTTAGAAGAGCGAAGCATCGAATCTTTGCTGTCATACAACGTTGACGCCATTATTTTGTCTGAAAATGTGCATACCGAGAAAGCACGAAAGATGCTGCAAACGGCCTCTATCCCAATCATTGAAATCATGGACAGCTATTCTCCACGTATTGAACAGGCGGTTGGATTTGATAACGCTCAGGCATCCAAATCAATGACAGAAGCGATTCTGGCCAAAGGTAGGAAGCACATCGCCTATTTTGCTGCTCGTATGGATGAGCGTACGCGTTTGAAAATGGATGGCTATCATCAGGCGATGTCTGAGGCGGGCTTGGAAACCGTTAGCTTGCAGACGGAAGATGCATCCTCTTTTACTCTGGGGGCGAAGCTTCTTGGAGAGTTGGTAGAGCAGTACCCACAAGTCGATGGGATTGTCTGTACGAATGATGATTTAGCGATTGGTGCACTATACGAATGTCAGAGGCGCGGTATTCTCGTTCCACAACAGATGGCGATTGCGGGTTTCCACGGTCATGATATCAGTCAAGCGATGATACCTAAGCTCGCGACAGTGATAACGCCACGTGAACAAATCGGTCATGTCGCTGCGACGCAAATCATTGAGAGATTGAAAGGCAAAGAACAATGGCAGGAGAGCATTGATCTTGGTTACCGGATAGAACTTGGTGAAAGCATATAGTTGCAAAATGCAAATGTTAGATTTTGCATTTTGCTTATAATTGCATCTTGAAAATCTATTATGCGCTTAGTTTTTATGAATTAGGTTATGAATTAAGCAAAAACAAGCAAATATTGGCTTAGTGAAAGTTGGCACGCTTTCTGCTTTATGTAGTTTGACCCTTCTTAAGCCGAGGGTCACCTAGCCAACTGACGTTGTTAGTGAACCTATCTTGTTCACACTTATATATAGCCAATCACCCATATTGTGATTGGCTTTTTTTCTTTTTGAACGCCGTAAATCGAAACTATTCAGCCTCTTGGCACCCACTGTAGCAACTCGGTTTTCTAGGGCACACTGCGCCTCTGGAACAGATCACTCGCGCGTCCGACTCAATACCTCTTTCGATCCAGTTAATATTGAGAATCTTTGCGATAGTCGTAAATTCCTTTCGTATATGGCGTGGTATCGCAGCGCTTCCCCCGTTTCCGACACATAGAGCTTTAAGCTCTTCGGCAATCTCAAGTGAGTTTCCTCCCTGCGCATCAATCGCAGGATTGAGATCGATACCGGCACAAAGCACGCGGTTGTTGCCTGCGGGATCGGTCATATTTACCGACTCACAACAGTAAATTCTTGGCTCGTCACCGACATTCAGAATTGAGATCTGAGCAGAGCTTCCCTGTTGTGGTTCTGATAATTTCCTAAACACCGCCCAGTGCTGACATGGATCGTTAACTTTGCGCATGTTCCCCCAAGGAAGAGGGATCCCGTTGCCTCGGTAGACTGCTTTAAGCTTATTTTGACCATAGGCATCAAAATAGTGCCAGTGAGGATAAGGAGAAACGACGGTCATTCGTCTCATCGCAACGGAAGGGGAAACGCCCGCTTTTAAGTGTACGTCGATTTCGTACCCGCTGCGGTCCAGTAACTGCCTAAATGGAACCTTAGGGCACAGTAGTGCGCCGGCGAAGAAGCTTGACTCAAAGTCTCGCCAAGCTTGCAAAATGTCCTGTGAGTTAAGTTCAGACGTTGTACTTGATTGGTTGCTCTCTTCCCAACTATTGGCATGGCCAACAGAGAGTACGCTCTTGAGTCCCTCTTTGCTGTGTAAAACACAGTGCCCAATATAAACGGCGAGGTCGTACTTAAGGCGAGTAGGGTACAGCTTTAAAATTTCATTGAGGAAGATGGTACCTGGTGGTTCAAAGAACGAGGTAACCACTTGTTTAGCGCTGACACCCAGCTCGTCAACGACGTCTTGTGGTGGTCGTGAAATCCAGCGGATAGTCAAACCAAGGCTACGAGCGATATCCATGAGGTCTTCGGCAGAGAGGTTAAGTCGTTTCAGGCCCACTTCCTCTGCTGCTCTTTCAAGATCAGGGAAATGGTTCTGATTGCTCTCTTGGTGTGCCCGAATCAGTAAATGCGCAAACTGGCGGCCAGTAATACCAGTTTGTGAAAGCATCTCTGGGATCGCTATCTGTAAAATATCGTTTGAAAATAGAAAGCTTGGCTCGAGTGCCATACCGCTGATCCCACCTCGGTTTCCTTTGTCTGGTGTGATATCCGCTTGTTCGGGTTCATCGTCAAGAAACCAAGTCGGATCTTTTTGAAAAACTTCGGCGATCACTTCCAACATATCGATACTAGGGACCCGTTTTCCACGTTCGATCATCGATAAGTAAGAAACCGATGGCGCATACTCGGGATTAACCCTTATGCAACGAGCAGAGAGATCTTCCATAGTTAAGTGGTTGCGTTTCCTAAGATTTCTTATCTTAGTACCTAGAAAATGAGACTGGCGGATCAAGCTTTTTGACACTGGCATTTTGTAAAATTCACACTGTAAAATTTTTGTTGTGAAATTGTAGTAAAAAATTCACTAGTATAGAAAGTAAGCAAAGTCACAAATTCACATATAAACAGAATGGGATTTGAAATATTTGCGCAAGGACAAATAAGTTGTGAAATATCCGCGAGGGAAACACTATGAACATGCTGACAATCGATAAGACTGAAATCCAAGAACAAAATATGCCATTTATCGCTGAAGCAGTCTTCGCGGTAGAGACGATAGACGCTAGCCAAGCAATGGAAAAACAACAAAACGCTAAGCAGTTACTTGACCGTTTGTTCCCACTAGAGAACGGTTCACATAAAGACGTAACAGCTTACGTAATCGACTACCGCCATGTAATGGCGTACTTCAAAGACGGCAGCCACAGCGGTCTAAAACACTCTAAGCACTTTGTGGCTTACACTGGTGAAAAAGAAGACCCAGCATCAATCCTGTTTAGAGATGGCACAGGTAGCCACGTAGAAGTAACTTTTGGCAATCATAAAGGCACAGGCTGCGTAGAGCTTATCGATATTGAAGATATCCAGCTTGAGACTTGCACCATGTTTCCTACGGCAATGACTGAGATTGCAGCTATGCGCCACTGGATCAGCGTGGTTAAAGGCGACGAAAAAGGTAAACCTAGCGCATGTACTGAGCAGAAAGAGTACACAGCAAAAAATGGTGACGATTACCAACTAGAGCGTTGCTACACAATGACTCGATAACCACAAACATTACAACGAAAAAAGGATACCTTTCGGTATCCTTTTTTTGTGTTTATCTTGGCGTTAAAAATGAAGTTGTATAACGGATGTTACAACCGCACCTGGGCGACGAACACCTTCAATTTCAACTTTAATTTCACGCTCGATTTCTAACCCTTTACGGATAGGCGTTACTTTAGACAACGTACTAACCGCACGTACGCGGTTATCCGATTTCACCGGGTATGGGAAACGAACCTGATTAAGACCGATGTTGACGACCATCTTAGCCGTTGGGAACAAGTTGTTCTCTGGATCGACACTATCAGTCAACTTAGGCAATAAGGCCAGAGTAAGGAAACCGTGCGCAATTGTAGTCTTGAACGGTGACTCCGTAGCAGCACGTTCTGGATCGGTATGGATCCACTGCATATCTTCGGTCACTTGACCAAACTGGTTAATTCTCTCTTGCGAGATATCCAGCCAGTCGCCAGTATGAATAACTTCACCAATCTTAGACTGTAACTCAAGGTACACTTTTTGAGCTTCGGGCTTTAACTCGATTGTTTGTGGAGTCTGAGTAGTTGGCGTTTCTAGCGGATGGCGTAACTCGTCGTTAACTGCGGGAATGTGAAAATCACGCAGACGAGTAAACAGGTGGCGGTTATGAGCCTTATTAACAATTTCACCCCAGTATTCACGTACAGTAGGAGACATCCACTGCATAAACTCAGAATGCTGCTTAGAAATTGATTCACCACGATGTTTAAATAAGTCAGCGACTTTCATAAAAACCTCAGAAATAGATCATGTTACTCGGTTAATTCCGTAATTTTGAAACAGTTCACACTATTGTGCAACGACTTTCGGGCGTACAGTTGTTGTCTGAAAGTGGTATTTTTTATTGAAAACATGAACTTATAAATAAAACACTATTTTATTGCAAAACTAACAATAGAGCTTTTATCCCATCGATTCCGCCCTTTTGGCTGGCTTTCTGTTGGATACGCCTTCAAAAACTGTTTAGTTTCTCGGCAGTTAAACCATAGTGAGTGAATTAATACTTTACAAGTAGCAGGGCTATACCTAATATACGCCCCGCAACGGAGAGATGGCTGAGTGGTTGAAAGCACCGGTCTTGAAAACCGGCATACGTTAATAGCGTATCTAGGGTTCAAATCCCTATCTCTCCGCCACTTATTCTTAGAAAAAAGCCTTTGATTATCAAAGGCTTTTTTCGTATCTGAAGCATAGAAAAGTCACCTAACACAGATAGGTGATACATATGTATTTGCTAAAACTGGCTTCTGGCGTGTACTACACACGTATTGCCACCCCTGTTTTTCTACAAAACTCACATGACTACCCAAAGGAAGTTCGTTTGTAAGGCTTAAAGGATAGGCTCCATTAAATGATATTGGGCAGTTTGTGTGCTTGCTGCCACCGCCATCATTTTTCGCTTTACCCACGCTCTGCGATGCTCATAATTTTGTTGAGTGATAGGGTCAGCCCCACACAGGAAGCTAAGCCTGACACAGCGAGAGACGCAATGATAATAAGGTGTAGCATCAACGCATATCTGTTGTTTTCTCGCAGTTGTCATTTTTACGCCCCTTTGGTGAGTTATCCACTGAGGTTAAGAATGCCGACAACAATCGGCAACCCGCATGAATAGAACCTTTGGCTTAAGTATCAACAACTCACTCTTATTTCATCCTTTATGGCGTGTGATGAGATGGTCACCTCTATCTCGGCATCGCAATGTGCCATGATTAACTTTTGACAGAATCAAGGATAAAGGTGACCAACATGAAATATAGGCTTATTAGTATCGATTTAGCAAAAAATGTGTTTCAGATTGCTGTATTCGACCGACAAAACAGACCGGTTTCGAATTGCCAAGTACGCCGAAATAGATTGTTGGACACGTTAAGGCAATATGCTCCAACCACTGTTGTGATGGAAGCTTGTTACAGCTCAAATTATTGGGGGCGTGCAATTGAAAAGCTTGGGCATACGGTGAAGCTCGTACCTGCTCGAATGGTTAAAGCGATGCTAGTGGGGAACAAAAACGATGCTAATGATGCGATTGCCATTGCTGAGGCATCTCAACGGCCTAAAATCCATTTTGTTGCAGTTAAAACGATTGAGCAACAAGATATTCAGTCGTTACAAAGAATACGGAGTCAATTCGTTAAACAACGAACGGCCACTGTGAATCAGCTTCGAGGACTTCTGGCGGAATACGGTGTCGTCACTGAACCCAGCAGCGCCTGTTTAATAGGGTCAATCCCGACGATTCTGGAAGACCCCAACAATGAACTCTCCCATGTAACTCGTTCATTCGTTTTAAAGCTCTGGGAGCACTACAAGCAGCTTAGTGAAGAGATTGATTCGCTGACACAGCAACTGATTATTTGTGCCCGTAAACACAAGGATTACGAGCTATTATCGAGCGTCCCTGGCGTAGGACCTCTTGTCGCGTCAGGCATCATTGGTTCTATAAACAGCGTTGGTGAGTTCAAAAATGGTCGGCAACTGTCCGCGTGGTTAGGGTTGACGCCGTCTCAATACAGTAGTGGTGACAAAAACTATCTTGGAAAAATCACTAAACGCGGAAACCGAGATTTAAGGAAGCTACTCATTCAGGGGGCAAGAGCAGTGATAAACTGGTGTGAGCGAAAATCGGACCCACTCAGTCTGTGGCTACAGACATTAAAACCCAAGATGCATGTCTGCAAATTGGTCGTTGCTCTCGCGAATAAGCTGGCACGGATTATTTGGGCCGTGTTGGTAAAAAGAGCGCCTTATAATCCTCATTTGGCGTGTGCCTGATAAAGAGAACCATCTGTAAAAGAGCGGTAATACACTGATGTAAAACGGTTTGTCTTATTCAAAACCTGTTAGGGACAGCGGCTATTGAAAAGCCATGCGTGTGTAGAGGAGGATAAGACGTCAATTTGGAACTCATTAGGGCGCAGCAAACTAAACGTTGCTATAACGACGCCGGATATATGTCGCAAGACCGTCGACCATCAATGTTAATCTCCGTTAAGGGTGCCTATGAAATAGCTTAAAGAAAAGACCGACATTAATTTCAATCAGGCCTTGCGAACAGCGAGGTGACCATATATGTCCTTTTTGCCTTTACGAACCAAGAAGTTTTATCCCCTTTTCATTGTTCTGTTGAGAGTCCGTTATAAGAAACATCTATAAGACTGAAAGAACATCATTATCACAAAAGTTCATGTTTCATAGTGCCTGGTTTCTTATTGAAATTTGACCATCTTCAAAGTAAGGTTTTTATGGCCATGCTATAAGCTGAAGTCAAATGTTTGATTTTTTTAGACTTAGTTCGATTAGGAGAACTCATGGCGCAATCTGAAGTGGTGGTATTGGCTAACTCTATTAAACATGGTCAACACTGTGTAGCGGGAAAATGTGTTGGTACGGGAAATTGGATTAGACCAGTATCGAATATGCAAGGTGGTGAACTAACTCACCAGCAAGCTAAAGTAAAAAATCCATACGGAACATTTAGTGTAAAGCCTTTGCAAAAGGCTCGAATAGGTTTAGCTCAAGCGGCACCTCTTCCACATCAACCTGAAAATTACCTTATTGATGGTAGCGTATGGATTCAAAACTATGCGTTTGATCCAAAGCAGATTAGTACATTGTTAGATACTCCCGTAGATCTTTGGGGAGCAGGTAATAGAGTTAATCACACTGATATAGTATCTGGCATATGCCATATACCTCAGTCTCTTTATCTAGTCCAAGTAACGAACTTAAATCTCTACTATACAGCAGGAGGGAGCAGAAGAGCTTCCTTTACCTACGGTGGTATTGACTATGATCTGGCTGCAACAGATCCCAACTTTGATGAGATAGTGTCCAAGAGCTTAGCAGTGTCTAGTATTTTATGTGTTAGTCTAGGTGAAGAATATCAGGGTTATTGTTACAAACTTATCGCAACTATTTTTTGAGGGTTAACATGCACATATACACCATAGGGTTTACCCAAAAGAAAGCTGAGACTTTTTTTAGCTACTTGAAAAGCTCAGGAGTAAGAACTCTAATCGATGTGAGGCTCAATAACGTATCTCAATTAGCAGGTTTTGCTAAAAGAGATGATTTGAAATTTTTCCTAAGAGAACTTTGTGGAGCTGAGTATGTACATATGCCAGAGTTAGCTCCAACCAAAGACATTCTTAACGCATACAAAAAGGGCAACATGTCATGGGAAACGTATGAAGATAAGTTTCTTAATCTGATGGCAAAACGCAATGTCGAGCGATTGATAAATCCTTCATTGATCGATCAAGGTTGCCTACTATGTAGTGAGCACGAGCCCCATTTATGTCATAGGCGCTTAGTGGTAGATTACTTAAACGAAAACACTGATTTAAACCTTAATGTTAAGCACTTGTACTAATGGCAAAAATACTGGTTTTATACCCACATCTTTTTAACTGCTTTTCGAAGTTTTCAAGGAAAGTAAGTAAGATAACTTCAAGTTTAGATGACGTAGAGTTAATTTACTCCGAAGACCCCAACCATTTTATTGAAAGGTTTTGCGCAGAAAGCTTAGGGGGGGTAAGTTCAACTCGTTTGCAAAGTTGGTCTCAAGATGATGTTACGCATGCGATTGTTTTTGATGACGGAGAAGAGTTTTCTTCAGAAGTTGATCTATTGAAAAATACTCAAGTCCCTTTGAGGTGTATACGTATCCAAATAACAAGAGTCATTAACATAAAATCCGATACAAAGTATCAAGCTCAAGGAAACACCCCGCATTATGAGTATATTGGTCGTGGCTCATATTGGGGCAACCCCTATTCAATGTTTGAGGACGGAGATCGCGATGAAGTTATTAGAAAATTTAAATATGACTTCGACTACGATAAATTTATAAATGTCGATAAATCAAAAGTTTACTCTTTAGCGGGAAAGCGGCTTGGTTGTTTTTGCAAACCCCAGGCTTGTCATGGTGATGTTTTAGCTGATTTTTTAAACTCTTGGGATGATGGAAAATAGTACATTAAAATAATTATCAAAAGCCAAAGGGAACAGGAGTTGGGTTGAGCCGATTCCTTTACTTTCTTGGTACTTCTGTATTATGTCTGGATAGATTATTAAGAGCGATAGCCTAGCAATGTCAGCACTACCTTTTTCTTGGCAGAAAGTCATATTTTCTAGTCAGGCAACTGGTTAATACAGAGACCGTGCTAATTGTGAATGCCAAACAATCAACACTTTAGTTTGACATTGATGCAATGTCACTAGTTGTATATTATTAAGAAAATTATTATACAGGTTAGTGAGTTATGGAATTCAATGTACTGTTAGACAGCTCATTTTCTGATGTCTGTACGAAGAGTATAAGCCCTCAATGCAATAAGCATGTCCTGAGTATTGCCAATGATTTCGAGGAAGGAAGTTGGCGCCACAAAAATTTTCATATGTTTATATGGGATAATATTGCAGAAACATCTCTGTCGTCTCAGGAAAGAGAAGCTCTAATTAACAAGTCCTCATCTTTACTCACAGCTTCAGCAGCTAACCTAAGGTTGACAGACAAAGAAACTGACATTGGCAAAGGTAGTGAATTAGCCGAAATTTTCCTATACGGTATTATGAAGCACCATTATGGAGCTTTACCAGTAGTTCCCAAGATTTTCTATAAACAGAATGCTCAAGATAACGCAAAAGGTGCAGATAGTGTCCATCTAGTTGTGCATGATGATGATTTTTCCCTCTGGTTTGGCGAGGCCAAGTTCTACAAGTCAATAGAGAATGCAAGGCTAGGTTCCATAGTTACATCGGTAAAGAATTCCTTGAAGCCAGATAAGCTGAAGAAAGAGAACAGTATTGTAACAAACGTTAGCGATATTGATCACTTGATTACAAGCCCTGAATTGCGTCAGCGAATCAAAGATGCCTTGTCATCTAAAGTGTCATTGGACTCCATTAAACCCAAAATCCATATTCCCATTTTTATCCTTCATGAGTGCGAGGTTACCCAAGGCACTACCATTTGGTCAGAAGAATACCAAACGCAAGTTACGGATTACCACTTAGATAGAGCACATGCTTATTTTGAGAAGCAGATATCAGAGATGAGCGATGTACACCTTTACGACCAAATAACCTTCCATATCATACTGTTTCCAGTGCCAAATAAGGCTCAAATTGTTGATAAATTTGTTCAAAAGGTTGAGTTCTTGAAGGAGGAGTTTTAATGGATGTATTCGAAAAGTGCCATGAGATAAATGATTACATAAATGATCAAGATGAGATGTCCGCAAGAAATGAACTCATTAAACTGCTGGACTATCATAAGTCTAACCAAATCCAATATTCACCTCTGGTCAACAACCTGATTAGGCAGGTTGGTTTATTTCCTTACATTCAATTGGAAACCAGTGACTGGCAAGATAGATATGCTCATGAAGCATTCAAGGTAGATGTTGGGGAAAGAGAGACTCTGGCCCTACATAGGGAACAATCCTCAATACTCAAAAAGTTAATCGAAGGAAAAAACCTTGCCGTCAGTGCTCCCACCAGTTTTGGCAAGAGTTTTGTTATTGATGCATTTATAGCGTTAAAAAAGCCTAAAAATGTAGTAATCATTGTCCCTACGATTGCGCTAACAGATGAAACTCGAAGGAGATTGCATAAGAAATTTGGCGCGAACTATAAAATCATCACGACTTCTGAAGCTAGGCTTGGTGATTCAAACATCTTTGTTTTCCCTCAAGAACGAGCTATCCACTATGCAGAACAGTTAGAGAACATAGACATCTTGATAGTCGATGAGTTTTATAAAGCTAGTTCAGCATTTGATAAGGATAGGTCTCCCTCGTTAATAAATGCCATATTAAAGCTTGGCTCAAAGGCAAAGCAAAAGTACTTTCTTGCTCCAAATATCTCTTCACTGAATGACAGCCTGTTTACAAAGGATATGGAATTTGTGAACGTGAACTTCAATACGGTCTTTCTTGAAAAGCATGAGCTGTATGAGGAGATCAACGGTGATGAAAGAGCTAAGAGTGATACATTAATTAACATCCTATCGAATACTGCTGGTAAAACACTGATCTACGCGGGCACGTTTAGAAATATTGATAGCGTATCTAATTTACTTACAGATCGCTTCTCTTCATCAGAAAGTGGTCTTCTGAGAGATTTTCATCATTGGTTGGGGAAAAATTACGATGTTAATTGGAAGCTGACCAACTTGGTAAAAAGGGGGACAGGCATTCACAATGGACGCTTACATCGCTCGTTAAGCCAAATTCAAGTACGCTTGTTTGAAGAAGAAAATGGTCTCAAAAACTTGGTATCCACGTCTTCTATTATAGAAGGGGTAAATACTTCCGCAGAAAACGTTGTGCTATGGAGCAACCTCAGCGGCAGAGGTAGAGCACGTATAAATGATTTTAGTTATAAGAACATCATTGGGCGTGGTGGAAGGATGTTCAGACATTTTATTGGAAAGATCTATATTCTAGAGAAACCCCCAGAAGAAACCGAGACTCAGTTAGATCTGGACTTTCCAGACCAACTTGTTGGTAGTATTGATTTAGAGGAATATAAAGCTGAGCTAACTCAGGAGCAAATAGCTAGAATAATCGCCTACAAAGAGGATATGGAGGAGTTATTGGGCGAAGGAAGACTAAATCAACTTCAAAAAGGCGGTCAGCTAGAATCAAGTGATTCGTATTTAATTCATAGCATCGCAAAAGACTTGGTAACAAATAAACCAACTTGGAACGGTTTAGGGTATTTAAACTCGAGCCACCCCGATGATTGGGAAGGCTACTTGTATAAAGTTATAAGACTATCTCCTAGTGGTTGGGGAGGCCCGCACAGAAAGTTTGTAGGGTTTGTTAAGGTATTATCTGAGAATTGGTTTCTAACGATACCTCAACTACTTAACAGACTGGAAGATCTAGACATCGGTATTGATCAGTTCTTTGAGCTAGAGAAAATCGCAACATTTAAATTGACGTCCCTTCTCAACGATGTAAATGTACTCCAGAAAGATATTCTTAACGAAAACATAGATATTTCACCATTTATAGGTAAAGTTTCAAATGCCTTCCTACCTCCCTTGGTGTACCAGTTAGAGGAGTACGGATTACCAAGGATGTTATCTAGGAAAATCCATGAACTTGGAGTGATTGACCTTGAACGAGATGATATTGAGATTCACGATGCTTTAGAAGAATTTACGAACATGTCTATCGAGCATCAAGCAAGGCTCAATGTATCATTTGATTCTTTTGACAGGTACATATTTGATTATTTCATGGAGGGCATAGTCAGAGATGCATGACTATGAATCTAAGTTCGGCTATGAGCCCAACGCATTCAATGCATTGATTTCTCATCGATAACTGGTTTATTATGTACACCACAAAAGGCAAACTCGGCTTTTGAGTGCGCGACGTAACTCATTGTAAAATAAGTACTTTAATCTTGTGGATATAGCTTTCCAATCCCTATCTCTCCGCCACTTATTCTTAGAAAAAAGCCTTTGATTATCAAAGGCTTTTTTCGTATCTGAAGTATAGAAAAGTCACCTAACACAGATAGGTGATACATATGTATTTGCTAAAACTGGCTTCTGGCGTGTACTACACACGTATTGCCACCCCTGTTTTTCTACAAAACTCCCATAACTATCCAAAGGAAGTTCGTTGGTTATGCGCGTGCTATTGGGTTGCTGTTTTTAGTTGCAGTAAATCCCATTTGTTCCCATAAAGATCTTGGAACACAACAACTGTGCCATATTCTTCAACGCGTGGCTCTTCATTAAAAACCACTCCATTTGCCTTCATTAGCTCGTAGTCTCGCCAGAAATCATTAGTGTGTAGGAACAAGAACACACGACCGCCCGTTTGATTTCCTACTGCTTGCGTTTGTTCTGGCGTACTCGCTTGAGCTAAAAGCAAGTTCGTGCCATTGGAATTTGGAGGAGAAACTTGAACCCAGCGTTTACCATTACCTAAGTCAGTATCTTCAACCAGTGTGAATTGAAGCTTCTGGGTATAGAACTCAATAGCATCGTCGTAATTTTCGACGACTAGAGCGATGTTTCCGATTTGCTGCTGAACAGTTTTAGACATGCTGATTTCTGCTATTTCAAAACGTTGATTGTAATCTTTTTAAGACTTTTCGCGAAAGCAAATCACTCCAAGAACGCTCCGAGCAAGGCTTAAAGAGGATAATTTTCCGTCTAATAAGAGTTTAATGGCGCCTGTCCTTTTAGTTCTTTTTGCGGTCCTTTTAGTTTTTGCGCAGCTAACAATCACGAAATCACGCATACCTTCTCGTCGAATAAAGGAAATAAATCTGTGTCATGGATTTATTTCCCAATTGATACATTTGAAGCTCCATCTCTCTCTATATTAACCACCTCAACTATGTGACTTGGATTGCATATTGTCGTTCGGTATAAGTTTGGCTCATTGGCTAAAGAGAGGCGTTTATGTCAGCACACGCAGGTGGAAGAGGTTTAATCCATAAAGGGGATCGCACCACAACTGGAGGTGTCGTTACACAAGGGCTTGGTAATATAATATTTGTTGGTGAGGGAGCGACGCAGATCGATATGATTGCAACATGCCCGCGATGCGACAAAGGCTGGGGGAAAATTGTCCCTATAGAAAAATTGGATGTTTATATAGATAACGTTCAGGCTGCGCTAGATGGCGACTTTGTTGTGTGTGGCTGCCCAGAAGGCACCAACACCCTAATTTCATCTGCTGGTGCGATGAAGTTTTCTAAAGTTGATGGCCAGATTCGTGGTTTTAAGCCCCATGCGAGTACGCAAGAGATGAATGCCACTTTCCAAACAATAGTTGACTCCTTAGCGGGAGAAGGTTCAGGTGCGGCATTGTCTAACCCTGCCAGTCGGCAAGGTGCACAGGAGTCGAAATCTCAACCTGAAGATGTTAAAGCGATAAGGTTAAAGTCTCCACTCCTCAAACAATCTCTAACTCTAGACAAGCTTGCCAATCGTGATTCTCATTCATATAAGATTGGCTCACACGGGCAAGAGGTTGAATATATTCAACAAGCTTTGATAAAACTAAACTTTGACCTTGGTAATACAGGCGCTGATGGAGATTTCGGCCCAACAACAAAGCGACAAGTCGAGCTGTTTCAGAAAGAGTATCAAGAGACAAGCAATACCCATCTGGCATACCAAATAGGCGCAGTTGATGGAATCGTCGGACAAGGGACGTTATTGGGTTTAGATGAAGCGCTGGTTGAAGGGTGGGAATACCAAAGATCGATTGATTCTGTTGTTGTTACATACAAAGAAGATTTACCCGCCGATAAGAGAGTAGTAAGCCAGAAGGCTATAGAAATCATTAGGCTGGCATTTTCAAGGGCAGGAGCAAAGCATGCGGTTATTACTAGTACCTTAAGAACACCTGACGAACAGGCTAGGGTAATGTATCGAAACGCTAAGCAAGATTTAGACAGCCAATTCAAACTCTATGGGCGAGCCGGTGACAAAGTGCTTACAGTTTATAAAGAAAATCACAACGCAACGAATGTTATTGATCTAATGGCAAAAAAAATTGAAAGTCTTTTGAGAAATGGAGAAAAAGTGTCTAAACACTGCACAACCTTCGATGAATACGAAAAGGTTAATATTATTGATTTGGGAGTAAACTCGATGTTGAAGTTAAATAATCACGACAAATCACTAATTAATAAAATTTCCAATCAGTTTATAATTATGAAACATCAAGGTAAACTGAGGTTTATTGATGAGACAAATAAATCTAATAGATGCTGGCACATAGAAGTTGATGTATAGGATTTTTCAATGAAAATATTTTTGGTAGCATTACTTGTGCTTATTTCGTTAGGTTCAAGTGCTAAATCTACTTGTAGTGAACCTTTTATCGATATTAAGTCGGATTTTCTAGTTAAAGAACTATTGTCTGTTGATAAAGATAGCAAAGAGCCTACTGTAAGGCAGTTTATTATTTATGACACAGGGGGGATGGCAATTATAGAACAGAAAACATGTCTTATGACGAATGTTCAGATAGATTATTATTTCAATGGTAGAAACTATAGAGATACAGTTAGCAACTTTTTAAATATATTCGATCAAATTAAAAAGAATCACAATCTAGAAGTTAATAACGATATTGATATATCCTTGGTTGAGTTGTTGAAGTCTGGCTTATTTTTACGAGATAGTGTTGTGATAACAAGCCGTACGGAGTCAGTCGAGTATGATTTCTCTCTTGATACTTATGATCTTTACGATGGTTTGTATACAAACAGACTTAGTTTCTATATAAGTATAGGTGGTTTATAAAGTAACTATCGGTAAATTCTATCCTCAACACTACTACTTACGCGTGCTCGCAACTTTTGCGTATGAGTGGGCTACAGAATGACAGAACTCATTGACATTTTATTGCTTTCAGCTCGGAAAATTATTGCAATCTATGCAATTGTTTGGTGCTTTCCAGCGATAGTTATATTGCCAGTAATTTCATTAGGGAGTTTTAAGTATATTATCTTTATGGATAAGCA